>CAYRPL010000105.1:0-6002 GCA_964426045.1 uncultured Alistipes sp.
TGGCTGCCGCATCAAGGGTATCAAGGATGGCAAGGAGCGTACCTACTACATCTATAACAACTGCGACCACGAGACCGCCTTCAAGGAGACCGGAACTCAGGCTGTGAGCTTCACTACGGGAGTTCCCGCAGCCCTCGGAGCCGCTATGTGGGCCAAGGGCCTCTGGCGTGGTGCCGGCGTCTTCAATGTCGAGGAGTTCGATCCCGATCCCTTCCTCGCCGAGCTGGGTGAGCAGGGTCTGCCGTGGCATGAGTTGTTTGATGTAAACCTCGAAGTATAGTTTTTTTTGTGATAAGGCGGCATTTGCCGTGATAAGGCCGCACCTGCTGCCTATCCCTCACAAGCCCCGAATGGAACATACGTCAAGTATGCCCCATCCGGGGCTTGCTTCACGATAGTTGCATCTGTGGCCTTCTGACGTCAAATGTGGAGTTGCATCTGCAACCTTCTGACGTCAAACCGTCATAACGGGCCCTATTTATAGTAATGATTTGGTTAAGGACTAAGAGGGCTGGGATTTACCAAGAAGACTAAGATGGCTTTTCTCCCACTTAGACCTTCCCCGGCAATTCCCAGTAACTTCTCTCTATCTTGAATTCTTCGGTAAATAGAGAGCCCTCCGAAGAAAACTCGGAGGGCTCGGGCGAACACTTGTACGAGCAAGCCTCATTAACCTCGTACAACCCCAAGTTCGCCAAAAAATCTTTAATTAGAGGATTGTGACATTCTTGTCATCATCGATGGTCATCTTCTTGCCATCGATAGCAATTGTGTCGTATGCGGTGCCATTCACCGTAATAACGCCTCCGTCCATAAACGACTTGATACGCCATTCACCCGAGAATTTCTCCTCGCCCTCATAGGTGTTACCCTCCGTAGTCAGGGTGTAGCTTGTACCCGTACCGCTGGTCTGGAAGTTGTCGATCTCAATGGCTGCGCAGTTCTGGTTTCCAATGGCTCCGGCCTTTGCACCGGCGGTTGCATAGAACTTACAACGGGTAACCTTTACATTGCTGGCTCCGTCACCCTCGTTGTAGATCAGAATGGCCTTACCTGCGGTGTTGAACGTACAATCGATAAACTCGACCTCATCGGCACCATAGGTCCAAATATACTGGCCGTTACCCAGCTCAAAGGTACACTCGTTGAATACGACTTTTTCACCATAGAGGCACATATCGCCCTTAATCGTTACCTTGTTGTAGGTAGCCGTATTGACGTGCTGAACACCGGTTGCATAACCGCTACCCTGGATGGTAACACCCTCAAACGTGACATTCGAGTTGGTCAAATTGGGCTTATTAATGGTAATTACAGCGTCGGAATCACCGACAAAGGTTACATCTGATCCGTTAACCGAAGGCATTGTGTACTCACCCTCGCTCAGTTGCAGATTCGTTACGCCTTCAGAGATTACGCTGCTCAGGTCTTCTTCCGGCGATACCACAGATACCGTACCCTCAACAGCCATATAGGCGCCATTGACGATCACCTTGTCGGCGTAGGCAGCGGAGTCCTCATCAACCCATACAGCGTTGTAGCTGTCGGTAGCAACTCCGGTGATGTCGATCTCCGTTACATTGATCTCGGCACCCTCCACCGACTTAACCATAATAGCAGCCTTGTTTACCGTCGAGAACTTGGCCTTTACAACATTCAGGGTTACCTTTGCAGCCGTTTCCACATACTGCTCGTCGATCTTGATACCGCGACCTGCCGAGTTGATGGTGAGGTCGTTAAGCGTTACGCTCTGGCCTTCGGCCGTGATCCACATAGCATAGTAGTCGTGACTCTCGTTGATGGTTACCCGCTCAATCAAGGTGCTCTTGCCGGCATTTTCGAGGGCAATGGACTTGCCGAATACGACATCCTGAATCACGTAGTCGCAGTTGGAGAAGATCAAATCATAAATATTCCACGTACCCGTTTCCTGCGAGCTGGTCATCGAACCGTTCTTGATGGTGATGAGCGCATCGGCATTCTTGGCACCGATAGCCGACATATAGGTCGAAACCAAGGTGAGTTTGTAACCATTCAGATCCAGCTCGATGGCGTTGGTGTTTACTCCACCCAGCTGATGTACACCACCGCTGGCAGCCGCTCCAAGCAGACTGACCGGCAACTCGATATCGCTGTCCAATACCACTTTAATCTCCTCGTTGTCGGCCGTCAAAGCTTCAGCCAAAGCCTCGGGGGTATTTACCTCGACTACAGGTACGTAGTCGGGCGTATTACCGGTGAAGTCATCGTTATTGATGGTGTAGCTGATGCTCTTGATGGTACCCTGCTTGAGCTCAAAAGCGGGCAGGCTCTTAACAACCTCTCCGGCTACGCCATTCTCGGTGAGCGAGAAGGTTACGGTGAGGTCATCGGCTGCAAATAGAGTGGCGGGCAGAGCCATGTAGCAAACCAGGGCCTCGGAGGTAATCTCGCTGTCGATACCGGTCAGCACAACCTCCTGTACACCGCTATCTGAAACTACAGCCTTCGACTCGCCGGCCAGGTCGATGGTCACCTCACCGGCCAGCTTGTTGGCAGCCGAAGCGACCTTGATCGACTTCAACGTGTAGCTGTCGGGCATATCCTGCTTGGCAACCTTGAAGCGCAACAGCGCACCGGCATTGACAAACTGCAGGGTGTTGTCGTCGGACTTGGCCACCATCAGGGCGTTGGCCAGATCGACCTTAGTGGCATCGTAGGCCTGCTCGGCAGCAATCTCCGTGGTGATGACATCACCCGAAAGGGTAGCCGCAGCGTTGTAGGGATATACAGCGTAGTTGGCCGAGATAACCGTAGCGTCCGAGCCGCTGTAACCCAGGTAACCAAAAGTGGCGGTGCGCTTGTCGGCGCTCAGCTCCTTAACCTGATACTGGCGGTTGTGGGCCGTCTTGGTGAAGATGGTCAGCTGATCGTCATCCTCCCACAGCACAGCGTTTGCATCACCCAGCTCGGCACGGCTGTCGTCAGCAATGACCGCTGTAAAATCGGCAGAAGCCTCCGGTGCGGGGGCGAGCTCTGTCGTTGTCTCCTTCGCACACGAGGCGAAGAGCAGGGTAGCAGTAGCTACCAAAAACAGTTTGCTTTTCATGCTAAATTAAATTATTAAAAGGTTTTCTATTCTTTGGTTACAGGTTCGATTAGACCTCGATCTCTCCGTCCTCTTCATAGTCGGGGGTCTGTGAAGCGGCAAATCCCTCCTCGCAACAAAATGACAGTAGCTCGACCTCCGGGGCCAAGTAACCCTCGATGGTTCGTTGGTTGTTACTCTTCATAACTCTCGGACGCGGGCTCAAAATAATGGGGCGTAGTTCCCGTAAAATCATCGGATGCGGCAAATCCTCGCTCCACCTGCAATGTCACCAGCTCCAAGGCCGGGGCTTCGTAAATTTTGCTCTTCATAACTAACTCAATTTTTTGGTGCCTTTGGCGGAAGCCCTGCGAATTTGTAGAACAACAAACCGTTATAAACTTTAAAAACCAACATTCTGCCTCCAAACTCGCAAAACCGGCCGCCTGCTCATCTCCTCTTCTTGCTCCCGCCTTTTGGTTTTTGGTCTCAAACCCGCCAAAACCAATTTTAATCAAAGGCGATAACCCGCTGTTCTTCTGTTTGTTAAACTATTATTTCTGAAGATCTCTTTATAAGAAATCATTTTCTTTTGTAACGAATTGTCTTTTGTGTATCTACAGAGTGGCAAGCCGGCGAAAAGTGTGAAAATGTCGATTTTTTTCAGAGGGAAAGAGCCCCAAAGAGAAGCGTGAATTTTGCCCGTTCTTGTGAGAAACAGCGAAAAAATGCAAAAAAAACACACTTTTTTTTGGTGGAATTTGGGAATATTTATAATTTTGCACATACAAAATAAGATTTCTTATAAAGAAATTTGCAGCGATTTCTTATAAAGAAATTTGCAGCGATTTCTTATAAAGAGTCATTCCGCATTCGATATTAACCTTTCTGAAATAGAAATTTTTTGGTTGGGCATTTCTCATCTTTTTTCTTTAGCCCTTTGAGTGATTTGTAATATATAGAAAACCAATAAGATAGCAAAATAGGGGGGGGGTAATTTGCGAATTTTTTGCAAGAAAAAAGGTCAAATATTTGGTGTGTTATACCTTTTTTATTATATTTGCGGTTGAAAGTACCCCCTTTTTTTAAGAGAATCTTTCGGGATCACAGATTGCCCTCCCGGGTCGGGAGTGGTGCTGTGAGTCGGACAAGCCGACCTGATCCTGTCTGCTCCACGCTTGGAAAGTTATGCGATCCGAGGGTGGGGGAATAGAAGATATATCCCTAAGTGAAGGATGATTGAAGACGCCACTTTTGAGAGCTGGTATGCGCTCAAGGTATTCTATAACAAAGTTTTTCCCATTGAAACACTCCTCAAAGAGCGGAGTATCGAGAGTTATATCCCGATGCGCATTGTCGAACGTGTAGTTGCCGGCCGAAAGGTTCGCACACGTCGTCCCGCCATCGCTTCGTTGATGTTTATGCGCTGCAGCGAAGCGGATGCCGAGACTCTTCAGAAGGAGCTGCGGGGGCGGGCAATGGTCTACGCCGACCGCGAAACACACCTCCCGATTTCGATTCCCGATTTGGAGATGCGCAATTTTATCAGCGTAACTTCGATTGATGACTCGTCGCTCGAGTATCTGGGAGAGTGCTCTTCCGAGTGGACTACCGGTCGCCGTGTGCGTGTCACGGGCGGCATCTTCAAAGGCTCGGAGGGTTATATCAAGCGCATCAAAGGCAATCACCGTCTGATTGTCGCCATTGAGGGAATTGTGGCCGTCGCCACCTCCTATATCCCCACGGCTTTTCTCGAACCCCTGGAACGCAGCCAGGCATAAAATCCCAAACTTAGTCACTTCTAAAGCCTCGTTATATGAATTCTGAACTTATTACCCTAAATGAAGCGAAGAACAATCGCTCGACAGTACATCTGTATCACAATGAAGAGATGCACTCCTGGATTGCTTATGGATTTTCAGCATATTCGTTACGACTTGTTATCAAACGAAATTTCATAGACAGCATTCGCGGTTTTTCAACCACAATGCAGATGCCGTACACCATTGTAAGCAAGGGGGATTTTAAGCGTTTAAAAGAGAAAGTTTCGGTTCTTCAGTGTGAAAACGAAATGCACTATACATTGGATACACACCAGGAATTCGACCCCAATGATTACACCCGCTGGGTCAGCAAACTCAAGGAAGAACTTGCCGCAAATGGAGGGTTTGACACGCAGACCCACATCAGCCATCTTGTACCAAAGGAAGGATTTATTAAAGACCGTATGAGTTCCCTCGCTCGAAATGTAAAACGAATCCAAGATTTGGTAGCCTCATTTATTGCACTACTGATATTCTCTCCACTTTTTCTGGCTTGTTATATTTTTGTTCGTCGGGAAGATGGTGGACCAGCCATCTACAAACAAGAGCGTATTGGCCGTTTTGGTCGCCCATTCTACATCTATAAGTTTCGGACAATGCGTCTGGATGCCGAAAAGATGGGGCCTCAGTTGAGCCATAGCGGAGGAGAAGATGATCCGCGACTGACAAAAATTGGCAAATTTCTTCGAGCTCACCACCTCGATGAATTGCCTCAGTTGTGGAATGTCTTCTGTGGAGATATGGCGTTCGTCGGTCCCCGCCCGGAAAGAAAGTTCTATATCGACCAAATCCTCGAGCACGACAAACGCTACGAATACCTGTATCAGATTCGTCCAGGCGTAACCTCTTATGCAACGTTCTACAACGGTTATACGGATACCATGGAGAAGATGTTACGCCGCCTGGAATACGATCTCTACTACCTTGGACACCGTTCGTGGCTCTTTGATGCCAAGATTCTAATGATGACTTTCTTGGCCATTGTATTCGGCAAAAAGTTTTAATTAAATAACGAATTTATACTATGCAAAAGATATTGGTAACAGGAGCTGCGGGCTTTATTGGGTCTCGGTTGGTATTGCGGCTTTTTGAGGAGGAGCGCGGGGTTGAGG
>CAYRPL010000106.1:0-5960 GCA_964426045.1 uncultured Alistipes sp.
TCGAGACCTCGATCGGTGTGGATCGTATGTTCCTGCAGGTGATGTCGGCCGCCTATACCGAGGAGCAGCTGGAGGGTGGCGACCAGCGTGTCGTACTCCGCCTGCCCGCAGCCCTGGCTCCCGTTAAGGTGGCAGTGCTTCCGTTGGTTAAGAAGGAGGGTATGCCCGAGAAGGCTCAGGAGATTGTCGATATGCTCAAGTACGACTACAACGTGGTCTACGACGAGAAGGACTCGGTGGGTAAGCGCTACCGCCGTCAGGATGCCGTAGGTACCCCCTTCTGCGTAACGGTTGATGGCCAGACCTTGGAGGATGGCACCGTTACGGTGCGCCACCGTGATACGATGCAGCAGGAGCGCATCGCCATCAGCGACCTGAAGCGTATGGTCGATGAGGAGTGCTCGTTTGTCAAGCTCTTTAAGAAGCTGAACCTCTAATGCCCCGTATTCTGGCGATAGACTACGGCACTAAGCGCACGGGGATTGCGGTGAGCGACCCCCTGCGCATCATTGCCGGAGGCCTCGAGACCGTCGATACCAAGCAGCTCGAAAAGTGGCTGGCGCAATATATGGCCCGCGAAGAGGTCTCTACCATTGTGGTCGGGAAACCGATGCAGCCCAACGGCCAGCCTTCGGATACCTGGCGCTTTGTCGAGCCCCTGGTGCGCCGCCTGAAGGCCGCCTATCCCGACAAGGAGGTGACCCTCTACGACGAGCGTTTTACCTCAGTGCTGGCCAATCGTGCCATCCGTGAGTCGGGTATCGGCAAGATGGCCCGCCGCGACAAGGCACTGGTCGATAAGGTCTCGGCCACCATCATCCTGCAAGACTATATGGAACATTTGAATTACACGAAGTTATGATATACCCGATTGTTATCTATGGCTCTCCGATTTTGCGAAACATCTCGGAGGATATTACGCCCGACTATCCCGATTTGAAGAAGCTCATCGAGGATATGTTCCTCACCATGCGCGAGGCCGAGGGCGTGGGGCTTGCTGCCCCCCAGATTGGTAAGAATATCCGCCTCTTTGTGGTGGACTGCACCCCCTGGGCCGATGAGCACCCCGAGCTTGCCGACTACCGCAAGGCCTTCATCAATGCCGAGATCTACGAGGAGTCGGAGGAGACCGACCTCTTCAATGAGGGTTGCCTTTCGCTCCCGGGTCTGCACGAGAATGTCCGTCGTCCTGTTGCGATTCGTATGCGTTGGCTCGACGAGAACTTCCAGCCCTACGACGAGTTGATTGAGGGTCTTCCCGCCCGTGTGATTCAGCACGAGTACGACCACCTCGAGGGCGAGGTCTTCACCGACCACCTCTCCCCCTTACGTCGCAACCTGCTGAAGAGTAAGTTGCTCAATCTTTCAAAGGGGAAGTATAGGGCGCACTACCGCACCAAGTGATTTGCCGTCAGAAGGCGGCATTTGCTTCCGCTAACCTCAAAACCAACAATGGGCAGTACACAAAAGTACAGCCCATCGTTGTTTTTAAGGCCGAGCGTTGCAACTACCACCTTCTGACGGCTAATGGTTTTAATCAGCGATTTTGAATTTTGAATTCTCAAAGTTTTCGGCTTTGGATGCAGCGAATCGTGGTTGTCTGGTCGGCGACCTGGATACGGAAGTCGCCCTCCTCGAGCAGCCACTCGCCCTCGAAGTCCACGAAGGCCAGATCCGAACCCTTGACCTTGAGCTCGACACGACGGGTCTCACCCGGCTGCAGCTCCACCTTCTCGAAGGCACGCAGGCGGCGGGAGTCGGGCACCAGCGAGGCGATCAGATCCGACGAGAAGAGCAGCACGGCCTCCTTGCCGGCACGTTTACCCGTATTGGTGACATCGACCGTGAAACAGAGTGTATCGTCGGCCGTAAATTCGCTCTTCTCGACCTGCAGGTTCGAGTAGGCGAAGGTTGTATAGCTCAGACCATAACCGAAGGCCCACTGCACCGAGATTTCGGCGTTGTAGTCATAGGCTCCGGCCATCGTCTCGGACTGCTCGCTCACCTTGTGGTCGTAGGTCGTCAGCGAACCATTCTCCTTGGGGTAGGTGAAGGGGAGCTTGCCGCTGAAGTTCGACTTGCCCGACAGCAGGTTGGCCAGCGCATCGCCTCCCGAGTTGCCGGGCAGCATCACATCGACCACGGCCGAGGCCAGAGGCTCGATTTCGTTAATCAGGCGCGGGCGACCCTCGTTGAGTACCAGCACGATGGGCTTTCCGGTCTTGGCCAAGGCCTTTACCAGCTCCAGCTGGTTCTTCGAGAGGGTCAGATCCGAGAGGTTGCCCGGGGTCTCGCAGTAGGAATTCTCGCCGATGCAGGCGATGATGCAATCTGCGGAGCGGGCGGCAGCCACGGCACGGGCAATTTGGGGCTCGTTCTCCTCCCAGAAGGCTCCCGTTTCATTGTAGGTTACCCCGGGCTCATAGAGTATGTTCGCCCGGCCGAATTCGAGTTGCAGAGCCTCCAAAATGGTGTTGTAGGGCTCTGTAAAGAGGTGCGTGAGGTGTCCCTGCCAGGTGTAGCTCCAGCCGCCGTTCAGGCCGCGCATTGTGTGGGCGTTGGGGCCCGTTACGAGGTAGCGGCGGCCCTTGGCAAGGGGCAACACGGCGTTTTGGTTCTTTAGGAGTACCATCGACTCCTCGGCCGCCTGCAGGGCGACTAAGCGGTGCTTCTCGGAGGCGAAGTCGGGGTAGTCGGCTAGGCGGGTGTTAGGGTGCTCAAAGAGCCCCAGGCGCAGCTTCAGACGCAACACACGACGCACGGCATCGTCGATACGGCTCATTGGAACCTGGCCCTCCTCGACCAGCTCCTTGAGCAGTACGCAGAAGTCGGTGCTGTAGGGATCCATCGACATATCCACTCCGGCATTGATGGCCAACTTGATGGCCTCCTTCTTATCTTTGGCCACCTTCTCGCGTTTGTGGAGGTTGTCGATATCGGCCCAGTCGGTCACAATCAGACCGTCCCAATTGAGCCCCTCCTTCAACCACTCGGTCAGCAGCACACGGTTGGCATGCACGGGCATTCCGTTCACCGAGCCCGAATTGACCATAATCGAGAGGGCACCCTCCTCGATAGCCCGCTTGTAGGCGGCAAAGTGCTTCTCGCGCAGCTCCTGCTCCGAGATGTAGGCCGGTGTGCGATCCTTGCCGGTGCGTGGCACACCATAACCCAGGTAGTGCTTCAGACAGGCGGCGATGTTGTTTTGGTCTACGGCATTGGGATTCTCACCCTGCATACCTCGTACCACGGCAGCTCCCATCTCCCCATTGACATAGCTGTCCTCACCGAAGTTCTCCCAGCAGCGGGGCCAGCGGGGATCGCGGCTTAAATCCATGGTCGGGCAGAAGGTCCAGGGGCAGTTCGAGGCACGGGTTTCGTAGGCCGTGATGCGGCCGCCCTCCTCGGCCAAAGAGCGGTTGAAGGTGGCTGCGATGTTGATGTTCTGCGGCAGGAAGGTGGCACCGGCCGTATAGCTGGCTCCGTGGTTTTGGTCCAGACCATACAGACAGGGAATGCCGATTTCACGCATCGAGATCTCCTGAATCATCGCAATAAAGGCCTCCCAGCGCTCGGGGCTCTGGGCCAGCGGGCCCGGGGTGTTGAGAATCGAGCCCACCTTATAGTCGGCAATTATGGTGCGCAGCTTGGCCGTATCAACCGTGAGCTGCTGGTCGGGACCGATGGTGCCCAATACATCGGCATTGAGCTGGGTCATCTGTCCGATCTTCTCCTCTAGGCTCAGCCCTTTGAGCAGGTGTTCGACTCGGGTCTCTATGGCCGTGTCGGCCTCGATTGCGGGTGTCGTCTTTGGTTGGTTGCAGGCTGAAAGTACGATGCTGCCCAAAAGCAGGGCGGCGGCTGCGGCGCGGAAAAATCTCTTCATACGCTATCTTGTTTTTGGTTACTGCATCTTTGGCGAAGGGGTGCGAAAAGGATTGACCCACTTTGATTTCCAAAGTTATCAAAAATAATCGAAATATTCAAGCCGCCGACTAAAAAATCCGACACGCTATTGTCCGTTGCTCAAAAATTTGTATCTTTGTGGGTTAAGACCCCTGAAATTATGGCCGAAGAGAAGAGCAAAAAATATGTCGAAACGCCCCTGATGAAGCAGTACTACCAAATCAAGTCGGTACACCCCGATGCGATTCTGCTCTTCCGTGTGGGCGACTTCTACGAAACCTTTGGTGAGGATGCCATCAAAGCGAGCGGAATTTTGGGTATCACCCTCACGCGTCGTGCCAATGGTGCCGCCTCGTTTGTCGAGCTGGCGGGCTTCCCCTACCACGCAGTCGATACCTACCTCCCGAAGCTGGTTCGGGCTGGTGAGCGTGTGGCTATCTGCGAGCAGCTGGAGGACCCCAAGACCGTCAAGGGGCTTGTCAAGCGTGGGGTCATCGAGCTCGTTACTCCGGGTGTGGCTATGGGCGATAATATCCTGCCTCCGAAGGAGAACTCCTTCCTGGCGGCCATCTGCTTCGGTAAGCAGACCACGGGTGTCGCCTTCCTCGATATATCGACCGGTGAGTTCTACGTCGCCGAGGGCCCCGACAACTACATCGACAAACTGCTCTCGAACTTCCGCCCCAAGGAGGTGCTCTATCAGCGTGGCTTCGAAGAGCACTTTTCTAAACTTTTCGGGTCGCGCTACTATACCTATAAGCTCGATGAGTGGATCTTCCAGCAGGAGGTAAACCGCGAGAAGCTCTGCAAGCAGTTTGCGGTCTCGTCGCTCAAAGGATTTGGCGTGGACCACTTTACAAGCGGACTCTCGGCAGCCGGAGCCATCCTCTACTACCTCGAATTTACCGAGCACCGTGATACGGCCCACATCGACTCCATCTCGCGCATCGACGAGCAGGAGTATGTCTGGATTGATAAATTCACGATTCGCAACCTCGAACTCTTCTCCTCAAACGGCTCGCGCGACCGCTGCGGCTTTGCCGACCTGATTGACCGTACCTTGACCCCGATGGGAGGTCGTCGCCTGCGTCGCTGGGTGGCCATGCCCGTAAAGCCCATCGAGGAGATCAACCGCCGCCTGGATGTGGTCGAGCATCTGACCCGTGATGGGGAGTATGCCGAGGCCCTCAGAGAGCAGGTGGGGGTGGTGGGTGACCTCGAGCGCCTTGTTTCGCGCATCGCCACGGGGCGTATTCTGCCCCGCGAAATGGTGCAGCTGAAGAGTGCCCTGGGGGCTGTCGAGCAGCTCAAAGCCCTGATGGAGTCCACCGACCAGGAGCAGCTTCTGAACTTAGGAGCCGAAATTGACCCCCTGGTGCAGGTGCGTGAGCGCCTGGAGCGTGAGATCTATCCCGACCCCTCAAATCAACTGCAGAAGGGTGGGGTAATCGCCTCGGGGGTTGATGCCGAGCTCGATGACCTCAGACGCATCGCCCTGCACGGCAAGGAGGTGCTGGAGCAGATTCTTCAGCGCGAGTCCGAGCGCACGGGTATCCCCTCGCTTAAAATCAGCTATAACAACGTCTTTGGCTACTATATCGAGGTGCGCAACACCCACAAGGAGAAGGTGCCTGCCGATTGGATTCGCAAACAGACCCTGACGGCAGCCGAGCGCTATATCACCGAGGAGCTCAAAGAGTATGAACAGAAGATTCTAGGTGCCGAGGAGCAGATGTTGCAGATCGAACAGCGCCTCTATCAGCAGTTGGTGAGCGATATTGCCCACCAGATTCCCACCCTGCAACGCAATGCAGCCATCCTCTCGCGCCTGGACTGCCTGCAGTCGTTTGCCCGCTTAGCCTGTGAGCGTCGCTACACACGCCCCGAGCTCAACGACGGCAAGCGTATCGAGATTAAAGAGGGCCGCCACCCTGTTATCGAGATGCTGCTGCCCGTAGGCGAGGAGTATATCCCCAACGATGTGACCTTAGATGATAAAGAACAGCAAATCATTATGATAACGGGTCCCAATATGTCGGGTAAGTCGGCACTGC
>CAYRPL010000107.1:0-5917 GCA_964426045.1 uncultured Alistipes sp.
ACGCGGTCGAGATAGCGGGCACCTCTTTGTTGCCCTTTTTCTTCATTACTGCCATGACTACTTTCTCCCTACTTGACGAGGCTCAGCCTCCGAAATCTTCAAAGGAACAGCGGTCGTAAGAGCCTTGTTCTCCTCGTCGGTCAGGTCGGCGAACTTCTTGTTAAACTGCTTCATGGATACCTCATCGCGAATCTCGTTGAAGGCGCGAGTCAGTTCGTTCTGTACCATGATATAAATCTGATAACCCGTATCGCGCGTGGTCTGCAACGATACAACACCCTCGCTCACGGGATAAACCCACTTGCCTCCGCCGGGAAGGGCAATCTCCTTGTCCTTCTTCTCAGGCAGGTTCTCATCATCCAAGGGGTTCAGAACGAACTCCTTGGTGAGATCCTTGAGCTGACGGAAGTCTACGGGGCCCTGCTTACCGGGGGTACCGGCCATAATCTGGCCTGCACCATTCACCAAGACAAGGAACATATTACGCTCCTTCACCTTGATGTCCTCCTGCTTCTGGTTCTCGGGGGGCATAGGGGGCAGCATACGCGCCAGACCCGTATCCACGTTCATCGTGGTAGCCACCAGGAAGAAGATCAGAAGCGAGAAGGCGATATCCGCCTGCGAGCTACTGTTGACTTCTGGAACTTTTCTTTTATCTGTAGGCATAATTTCCCTCTTTATTTGATTGCGTTGGCAACCTCCGAGTAGAGAGCGGCAACAACAGCACCAATAAAGGCTACATAGGTAACCAGAATACCGGTATCAGCGATAACGGCCTTCCACTGGTCAAAGTAGCCACCCGTGTTCAGGTCTACAATCTGGTATGTGTGACCGGCTGCAATTACATAGGAGACGATAATAACGGCGGCGATGAGCACCAACGAGAGCAGTGCACCTTTCAATCCTGCCGGGCTCTTCAAAAGACCCCAAGTAGCGCAGGCCAAAGCGGCAACAATAGCACCAACCAGCAGAACATAACCCCAAATGAGGTTCAAGCTGATGGCTGCATTGCGACCCTCAGGCGAGGTGAAACAAGCATAGAGCGTGAGCCCTACTGTAATCACCAGCAGCGTTACAAGCAGATAGCTAACAAATTTTTTCATCTTGAATCTACACTTTTAGGGTAAATTACTTCTTGTAAGCCGTCAGAATGTCGGTCAGCGTGATCGACGAATCCTCCATCTGGTTAACCAGCGAGTCAATCTTCGAGATGATGTAGTTGTAGAAGATCTGCAGTACAACGGCTGCGATAAGACCCATAAGGGTCGTCAGAAGGGCCACCTTAATGCCACCGGCAACGAGCGTCGGGCTGATATCACCGGCTGCCTGGATGGCGTCGAATGCACCGATCATACCTACTACCGTACCCATGAAACCCAACATAGGAGCCAGAGCGATGAACAGACCAATCCACGAGAGGTTAGCCTCCAGCTGACCCGTCTGAACCGAACCGTACGATACAACGGCCTTCTCAACTGCATCCAGACCCTGGTTGTAGCGATCCAGACCCTGATAGTAGATCGAAGCAACGGGACCACGCTTGTTGCGGGCAACATCCTTGGCAGCCTCGATACCGCCGTTCTTCAGAGCCTCCTCGATCTCGGCGATGAACTTCTTGTTGTTGATGGTCGACAGGGTGAGGAACAGAATACGCTCAATGGCGATGGCCAAACCGGCAACCAAGCAGAAAAGTACGGGAAGCATCCACTCCCAACCACCTTCGAGGAACTTCTGCATCAGCACCTGGTGCATCGACTCGCCCTCTACGACGGTCTCCTCGTCTGCGGCAACAGCCTCCTCAGCAGGAGCAGCTACCTCTTCCGTTGCGGGAGCGGCGGCCTCAGCTGCGGGCTCCTGTGCGATTACGTTAGCAGCGCCGAACGTGAAAGCGGCAACTGCGAGCATCAAAAACAGTTTTTTCATAGTTTTTTGTAATTAAAAAAATTGATTAGTTTGTGTTATTGTTTTAAGTTAAAATTTTTCAAAAAATTTATCGTTTTGGCACTTTTTTTTACGCCTCAGGCATCCTTCAACGCCCCTTTTTTCGGCTTTCGGGCAATTTTGTCCGATTGCGGAAAATTTGGCTCTTTTGGGTGCGAAAAATCGTGCAATGAACTATACAACAAATAATTGCCGTGCCGTGGAAAGCCCAAATTTGCCCCCTTGGCCCGAGTTAAGTTCGCTTTGCAGTGCGAAATTTATAAAAAATTTTTGACACTTGCAACGCTTTAGGCGGTAAATTCTCCGCGGATGGGTCGGCTCAGCAGCGAAAGTTGCTCCTCGCGGCTCAGCTTCTTGCCCAGCACATACATCAACTTTGTGACAGCCGCCTCGACGGTCATGTCGTAGCCGCTCATTACACCGATGTGTTGCAGGCGCAGTCCGGTTTCGTAGATATCCATCGAGACACGACCGCCGCCGCACTGCGTGACATTCAGGATGCAGACGCCGCGGCCGATGGCCTCTTCGAGGGTCTCGAGGAACCAATCGGCGGTCGGGGCATTGCCCGCACCGTAGGTTTCGAGCACCACGCCCCGCAGCCCCTCGGTTGAGAGCATGCGCTGCAACATCCGGCGGTCCAGGCCCGGGAAGAGCTTTATAACCAGCACGTTGGTATCCACTGAATCGGCTACGCGGAGCTCCTCATCGACCCCTCCTGCGGGGGGCAGAATGCCCTGCGTGTTGTAGGTGATATTGACACCCACCTCGGCCAGCGGCAGACAGTTGTAGGAGCGGAAGGCGTTCAGAGCCTCGGCACTGCGCTTCGAGGTGCGGCAGGCGCGGAACAGGCGGTTTTGGAAGTAGAGCGACACCTCTGGGACCAGTGGGCGACCCTCACCATCCTTGGCGGCGGCAATCTCGAGGGCCGTAATCAGGTTCTCGCGGCCGTCGGTGCGCAGTACGCCAATCGGAATCTGACTTCCGGTAAAGACAATCGGCTTGGCCAGATTCTCCAACAGGAAGCTGAGGGCCGAGGCGGTGTAGGACATCGTGTCGGTTCCGTGCAGCACCACAAATCCGTCGTAGCGGGCATAATTTTCCCGAATCAGGTGGGCCAACTCGAGCCAATCCGAGGGGATGACATTCGACGAGTCGATGGGCCCCAGGGTCTTGACCTCCAGGTCGATGTTCAGGCGGCGAATCGAGGGGAACTCCTCGTAGATGCCGCTGAAGTCGAACGGAACCAGTGCTCCGCTCTTCTCGTCGGTCTTCATACCGATGGTACCACCCGTGTAGATAATCAGAATGGAGGTTTTCATACCTTATAATAACATCAAAACAACTTCTAAATGGCTAAGTAGAGGACATAGATCCAGTGACCGACGATGGCTGCCACCAGACCTCCGATGGTGTGAGAGAGGATCGCCTTTGAGGTCAGTTCGCGGTAGCCCATCGAGTCGAGCATGGCCGTATGGGTACTCAGATAGCCGCTCCAGCACATGCCGATAGCCGTAAAGACAACGATGGCATTTCCATCGAGCCAGCCCATCTCCTGGAAGTTGGGAATCAGACTTAGGGCAGCTCCCACGGCGCCCAGAGCCGTGATGGGGAAGGCAATCAGGTGGGGATCCTGGAAGCCGAAGAGCCACTCGAAGATAAAGTTTACCTTCGCTGCAAGCCAGGGCAGCAGCTCCACGCCTTCGTAGGCAGCTCCCGTATAGACGGCTACCCCCTCGGCTGTCGTCTCCGAGGGACCGAAGGTGAGAATCATCACCAGGGACGAGATAATCAGCACACCCGGGATGATGGCGATGCCGACATCCACACCCGTCTTACCACCGTCGAGCAACGAGTTCAGGATGCGCAGGAAGATTGACTTCTCCTCCTTGAACTCCGAGTTGTCGGAGCGAATTTCGTTTTGCGGGCGCTCGAACTCCTCTTTATAGTTCGGATAGGCCTTCACGACAAACAGCTGCATCAGGCGCGTCGATACGATACAGCCACAGAAGGCACCGATGAAGCCAATCAGGGGCTCCACATAGTAGCCGCGACCCATCATAAAGACAATCACCAGCAGACCCATACCGAAGGCCGTGCCGAAGTTGGTGAGCGAGATAAACTGATACTTCTTAAAGTAGGAGGCGAAACCCTTGTCCTGCGATAGGGAGATGATGGCCGGATTATCCGACAGAAAGGTCATCACAGCACCCAGCGAAGCAACACCCGGCAGGTTGAAGAGGGGTTTCATAAAGGGGCGAAGCAACTTTTCGAGCAGCGTCACCACGCCAAACTCCACAAACAGGCGGCCGATGGCTCCCGTAATTACGCAGACCGACATCAGGTAGAAGACCGTGTTGAGCAACAAATCGTGGCCCGTCTTCATAATGGTATTGAGCATCTGCGGCACGCCCATCACCTGGGCAATATAGGTAAACAATCCGATAACAATTACCAGGCAGGGGATTCCCGTAGGGATATAACTCCAAATACCCCTCTTTTTCTTGCCTTGTTCCATATCTCTATTCGTTTAGGTTTTCTATTCTTGGTTGGAGAGCTATTTTCTATTCTTGGTTGGAGAGCTATTCACCCTTCTTGCTAAAAACCTTTTTGGCGGCCTTCAAAATATCCACACGCCAGGTCAGGCCCACATCCACAAACGACTGCTTGTCCAGGAGCACACCCGCCGGATTGCCATTCTTTCCAAACGTGTAGCTATATGCTGCATGCAGGCGCAGGTTGCGATTTCCCTTGCCGGCCAGCGGGAAGTACTCCACGCCACCTCCCACGCGCGTAAGCTCCGTGCCGGGGAATACACACAGGTCGGCCGACGGCGTGAAATCCTTGCTGCACTTATCGTAGGTAGCCTTGGCAAAGATATTCACACGCTTGGCCACCAGGTAGGAGAACTCGCCCATAATCGAAAAGTTCTCGAAGGCGTTGCTTGCGCTGGTGTTACGCTCCATATAATCCACCTGCAGGCGGGCATCACCCCACTGGAATTGGTTGCCCAGTGCCACATAGAATACATAGTCGCCGTCGTTGTACTCCGAGGCATTGACCGAGTGCAGACCCGTATAGCACCCCTCGTGGATGCTCCACAGAAGGTTGTAGGCGTAGAGTTTGTGCTCCTTCACATAGCTGTCGAAGGGGCTCTGGCACACCTGGGCCGTGATTTTGTTCTTCGTATTGTTCGACGTGTAAGTAACGCTTGCGCCCAACTGATAGCAGGCAATGTTGTTCCAATACTCCGAGCAGAAGTAGAGGTCGATGGGGCTGCGGTCGTACTCATAGCCGCCAATCAGCACCACCTGCTTGCCGGCCGAGATACCCCAATTCTTCGTGGGCTGGTAGTTGAGCCATACCCAATCGGTGGCGTCAAAGAAGCTCTCGTCTTTGTGGGCGCGGTTCAGGCGCTGACGGTACGAATAGTTGAACTTCTCGGAGATTTGGCCGTCAATCATCACATTGATAAAGCGCCCCTTGAAGCCCGAATTGTCGGCGTTCTGCGTGCCATCCACCCGCTCGTCCTGCCAGTCGAGGCGCACCTCGGCGCGGATGCTGATGGGGGCCGGCTCCTGAGCTCGCATTTCGCTCACCTGCCACAGTAACGGCAACATTAGAAGCCATTTCCAATTTTTGGTTCTCATCTTTTTTAGTTTTAGGTCAGTTTTCTATTTTAGGTCAGTTTTCTATTTTAGGTCTTTATTATAAGTTATAAGGAGTTTAAGGAGTTTAAGGAGTTTAAGGAATTTAAGGAGTTTAATAAAATCATTTCTAATTAGGGAGGTTCTATAAATTCAATTTACCATTAGCGAGTAGTCAGAACCTCATTAAGGCTACAGCTAATGTGGTTTCGGTTTTACAAAATTAGCAAAACTTTTTCGAATATTTCAAATGTTTTTATCGCATTTTTCGGGGGGTGGTAACGCATTGATTACTAATTGCATACAAGCGCTATACTTCTAAGCAGTTATCC
>CAYRPL010000108.1:0-5904 GCA_964426045.1 uncultured Alistipes sp.
TATTCGTATTTCCCATTCGCAGCAGACAAGGAGAGGTGAAATTTACCGCATAAAATTAAAAATTAAAAATACCAGGAGGCATAGTGTTGGTAATCCCGCGCCGTGCGTCTAATAATCTCTTCGCGCTGCTCGGGGGTAACCTCCTTAACCTTCTTGGCGGGAACACCGGCATAGACGGAGTTGGGTTCGAGCTTCTGGTTGGAGAGCACCAGGGCGTTGGCAGCGATGATGCAACCCGAGGGAACGTGGGCGTTATCCAGAACGGTGGCACCCATGCCAATCAGGCAGTTATCCTCGATGATGGCTCCGTGAATGGTGGCGTTATGGCCCACCGACACGTCGCTTCCGATGTGGGTCTGCGAGGGGTTTTTCGACCCGTCATAGAGGGTGTGGAGCACCGCTCCATCCTGGATGTTGGTGCGGTCACCAATGGTGATTTTGTTCACATCACCACGCAGCACGGCACCATACCAAATCGAGCAACCCTTACCGATGGTTACATCGCCAAGCAGGACTGCCGTCTCGGCCAAAAAGGTTCCTTCACCCACCTGAGGCTCGTGGCCTCGAATTTTTCTGATAATAGCCATAGTTCTATTCAATTCAAAATTCAAAATTCAAAATTATTTTTTAGGGGCATTAAGGGCATTAGAGGCATTAGAGGCATTAGGGAAACCCTCTAATCACTAATTGCTAATTGCTAATTACTAATTGCTAATTACTCCTCCTTTTTTGCGGCTTGCCACAGCGACTCCATCTCATCGAGCGACAGATCGTGGAGCATCTTGCCCTCGCGGGCCGAGGCCTCCTCCATCGCCGTAAAGCGGCGGATGAACTTCTTGTTGGTACGCTCCAGCGCGGCCTCGGGGTCCACTCCATAGAGGCGGCAGGCGTTAATCAGCGCAAAGAAGAGGTCGCCAAACTCGCCCTCCAACTTATCGTGATCCTTGGCTGCCATCTCCACATCGACCTCTGCAATCTCCTCCTTGACCTTGGCCCAGACATCCTCCTTATGCTCCCAATCGAAGCCGACCGAAGCGGCCTTTTCACCCACACGGAAGGCCTTGACCATAGCGGGCAGTGAGCGGGGAACACCCCCCAGGGTACCGCTCTTGCGCTTTTTCTTACGCAGCTTCAGGGCCTCCCAATTCTCCAAAACCTCCTGCGGGGTCGCGGCGTGAATCTCGCCATAGACGTGGGGGTGGCGGTAGATGAGTTTATCACACAGGGCATTGACCGTCGAGGTGTAGTCGAAGGCCCCCTGCTCCTCGCCCAACTTGGCGTAGAAGACCACATGCAGCAGCAGGTCGCCAATCTCCTCCTTGATGCCCTCCATGTTGTGGTCCAGGATGGCATCGACCAGCTCATAGGTCTCTTCAATGGTATTGTTGCGCAGCGAGTCGAAGGTCTGCTCTCGGTCCCAGGGGCACTTCTCGCGCAGGGTGTTCATCACCTCCAGCAGGCGCTCGGTCGCCACCAATCGTTCGTCTTTCGTCATGGTCGTTCAAAAAAATTTACTATTCCCAAGCAAAGGTACAAAAAATTGTGTACCTTTGTTTATATTAAACCCATTTTTCGATGAAAGCCACACTCTTTTCTCTGATAATGCTCCTTTCGGCCACGCACCTTGTGGCACAGAACATCCTTCCCACGCCCCGCTCCTTAGAGCAGTTGCAGGGGAGTTTTCACCTCGACAGCTCTTGCCGGATTACCACCCTCACACCCGAAGCCGAGCGGGTAGGGGAGTATTTGACGAAATACCTCCCCCTGGCCCGCCAGAGTTTTCTGACACTTGGCCCCGCCGTGGTGCTCGACATGGACCCGACGCTTCCCGAGGAGGGGTATCGCCTGGAGGTGGGCGAGCAGCGCATTGCAATTTGCGGAGGTTCGCACGCCGGCCTCTTTTATGGGGTGCAGAGTCTGCTGCAACTCCTGCCGGCCGAGGTCTATGAGGGGAATTTATCGCTGCCCTGCGAGGTTGCCTGCTGCCGTATCGAGGACAGTCCCCGCTTTGCCTACCGCGCCTCGCACCTCGATGTGGCCCGTACCTGGATGCCCGTAGAGCGCCTCAGGCAGCACATCGACCGCATGGCCTGGCACAAACTCAACACCCTGCATCTGCACCTCACGGATGACGAGGGGTGGCGCATCGAGATTCTCTCGCACCCCGAGCTGACCGAGGTGGGAGGTTTTCGCGGCCCGGGCACGCCCATCGAGCCGGTCTATGGTCGCTGGTTTGAGCGCTACGGAGGTTACTTCACGCAGCAGGAGCTGCGCGAGTTGGTAGCCTATGCCACCGAACGCTCCATCGAGATTATTCCCGAAATCGACCTGCCGGGCCACAGCCGCACCTTTGCCCGTGTACACCCCGAGATTCTGTGTGACTACACGCCCGACCTGGAGCGTGCCGCAGGCTATGATGTGCGCAACGTATTCTGCGCCACCCGCGAGGAGAATTATTCGATTTTGGAGGATGTGCTGCGGGAGGTTTGTGCGCTCTTTCCCTCAAAGTACATCCACATCGGAGGCGACGAGGTAGAGATGTCGCAGTGGAAGCGTTGCCCGCACTGCCAGGAGCGTATGAAGCGTGAAGGGTGGGAGCCCGAGCAGTTGCAGCAATACTTTATGTCACGCCTGGTAAGTATCCTGAAATCACAAGGTAAGGAACCCGTGGTTTGGAACGAAGCCATCAACGGAGGCAGTCTTGAAAAGTCGGCCTTGGTGCAGGGCTGGGAGAGCGTGAAGGCGTGCCAAAAATCGGCCTCGGAGGGGTATAGAACCGTAGTGATGCCGGGGCAGTACTTCTACTTCGATATGCGCCAGTCGCAGCACGAGGAGGGGCACGTCTGGGCCGCCATCTTCGATGCCGAGAAGGTCTACAATTTTGACCTTGCAGAGCTCGGATTCACCTCGGAGGAGCAGCGCCATGTGGTGGGTTTCGAGGGGACCTTCTTCAGCGAGGCCTACATCGGCCACAACCCCGAGAGCGACAGCTACTTGGACTATATGCTCTGGCCCCGCACCGTGGCTTTGGCCGAACTCTGCTGGCACTACGACCAGAAAGATTGGGCGCAGTTCCGCCGCACACTGACCGAGGAGCACTACGCCCGCATGGATGCAATGTCCATCGGCTACCGCCTCTTCCCGCCTCGGGTGAGCTACCAAAACGGCCGCCTGAGTGCCACCTCCGACCAAGCGGGTGAGGTGCTGTACTACACCATCGACCCCGATACGACACAGCACCCCTACAACGGCCCCATTGCCACCTCCACACCCGAGCTCTACCGTTTCCGCTCGACACGCGCTGCAGAGGCCCGCTCGCCCCGTGTGGCACACCCCGCCTACTACAAGACCATACAGCCCTCTCTGCACTTTACGACCTCCATGCCCGAGAGCGAGAAGGCCCCCTTTGAGCGCATCGACAGCTACAAGGGTGCCGCCTGGACCACACGCACCCACCACGCAGGGGATTGGCTGCGCTACGACTTCGCAGAGTCCCTTGTGTGCCGTGAAATCTACCTTCAGACGGGCTACCTGCACCTGCCACGCTGCACCTTTAAGCAGGCGGTGGTCGAGCTTAGCCGTGATGGTGAGCACTTTGAACCGGCCGGCGAGCTCGAGGCGGGAGCCATCACCCTCAGACCCCAATTCCCCATCCGCTCCATCCGTGTCACCGCCACCTCGACCGGCAACGGCGAAGAGCGGGTTATTATTCAATCTTTGAAAATTAGGAATTAGGAGTTAGGAATTAGGAATTATTTTTACACAACTATATGGAAAAGCAAAATACCATAAAAGAAAAGAGCCGACTGTTTGCCATACGAATCATTCGGCTATACAAGCACATCGTTAAGACAAAGCGAGAGCAAATCATCACCAAGCAACTACTTAGAAGCGGGACAAGCATAGGCGCCAATGTAGCAGAAGCTATTTGTGGAATAAGTGAAAAAGACTTTTTATCAAAAATGTATGTAGCCTACAAAGAGTGTAGCGAGACCCTCTATTGGCTGGATTTACTACACGAAACCGAATATTTGAACGAAACCGAATACAACTCAATAGTCTCGGATGGAGAAGAATTAAGACGACTATTAAGTAGTATAACAAAGACAACAGCAGAAAAACTTGAAGCAGAAAAGCGATAACAAAAATGGGCGAGCCTTGATGTGGCTCGCTCATCTCTTTGTGATTTAGGAAGATTCCTAATTCCTAATTCCTAATTCCTAATTGCTAATTCCTAATTCCTAATTCCTAATTTCTTACTACTGCATTGCAACGGCTCTCCAGTTGTCGCTGGATATTGGCCATCACCTTCTCGATGGTCTTGTCATCTAAGGTGCGGGTCTTGTCCTCCAAAAGGAAGCTCAGGGCGTAGGACTTCTTGCCGGCGGGGAGCTTATCGCCCTCATAGACGTCGAACAACGAAACACGCTTCAGGAGCTTCTTCTCAGCCTGCAGGGCGACCTCACGCAGCTGTCCAAAGGTGGTCTGCTGATCCACCAAGAGGGCCAAATCGCGCTTCACCTCGGGGAATTTCGACAGCTCCTCAGCCTGGATGAGGAGCTTCTTGGTCGATTTCACCAGCATATCGAAGTTCAGCTCCAGCAGGTAGACGGGCTGCTTCAAATCGAAGCGCTTGCGGAGTTTGGGGGCTACGACACCCATCTGCATCAGCTCCTTGCCGTTGAGTTGCAGCGAGAGGGCCTCGCTATAGAGGTTGTTGTGTACCGACTCGCTCTTCAGCGCATAGATGTCGATACCGAAGCGGCGCAGCAACTTCTCGGCCACGGCACGCAGCGTATAGTACGAGGCCTCGACGGGCTTTTGGTTCCACGACTGGGGCTCGGCCGTACCCGTTACGGCAATGGCCAGGCGGTAGCTCTCGGAATAGGGTGCCAGGTGGTTCTCCTCCGAGCGGGCAGCCTCATCGTAGGCGTAGCAGTTACCGAACTCATAGAGCTTCAGGTCGGCGTTGCGGTGGTTTACATTGAGCTCCACAGCCTCCAGGACATTGTAGGCCAAGGTCTGGCGCAGGACATTCAGGTCGGCCGACAGGGGGTTCATAATCTTCACGCAGCGCTCGATGGGGTAGGTGGTCTGACCCTCGTAGTAGGAGGCCTTGGTGAGCGAGTTGGACATAATCTCCACAAAGCCGTTGGCCGTCAGGAAGTCGGCAGCCATATTCATCAGCTTGTTCTTGTCGGGGCGGGGGGCATACGACAGGGTCGAGTGTACCGCCTGGGGAATCTCGACGTTGTTATAGCCGTAGATGCGGAGGATATCCTCCACCAGATCGGCCTCACGCTGCACATCCACTCGATAGGGGGGTACGGCCACCGACCAGCGGGTGCCCTCCTCCTTCTCGACCTTCACCTCCAGGGCTGCAAGAATCGTGCGCACGGTCTCAGTGGGAATCTCCTTGCCGATAAGCATATTGACGCGCTCGAGGTCAATCTCGAAGCGGAAGTCAGAGGCAGGCGTGGGGTTGATGTCGATAATCTCGCTCGAAATCTCACCTCCGGCCAACTCCTTGAAGAGCAGGGCGGCACGCTTCAGGGCATAGATCTGCCCATTGGGGTCGATACCACGCTCGAAGCGGAACGAGGAGTCGGTATTCAGGCCGAAGCGCTTGGCCGTCTTACGCACCCAAACAGGGTTGAAGTAGGCGCTCTCGATAAAGACATCGGTCGTCGTATCGCTCACACCCGAATCCAGACCGCCAAAGACGCCGGCAATACACATCGGGCGCTCGGCCGAGCAGATCATCAAATCCGAGGCCGTCAGCTTGCGCTCCACACCATCGAGGGTCACAAACGGCGTTCCCTCCTGGCAGGTCTTGACGACAATCCTGCCACCCTCAATCTTTCGGGCATCGACGGCGTGCAGGGGCTGACCCAGCTCAAAGAG
>CAYRPL010000109.1:0-5816 GCA_964426045.1 uncultured Alistipes sp.
ACCCGTGGGGGCGATGGTCAGCATGGCGATATTGCGGCGACCCACCTTGAGCATCTCCTCGTAGAGGGCGGGGTCGGCCTCGCGCAGACGGTTGATCATCGGGTTGTTCTTCTCCTTCTCGGCATTGTAGATGGGGAAGGCGCCACGCTCGGCTGCCATCTTGACCGACGAGCGGTAGGCCTCCACGGCGAGCGTCTTTTGAACCTTGACGGCGAACTCAATGGCCTCGTCTGTGCCGTAGCGCAGACCTAAGGCGGCCAGCATATCGCCCTCGGCCGTGATACCGAGGCCTGTGCGACGACCCTTCAGGGCCATCTCCTTGATCTTCTTCCAGAGGTTGAGCTCCACCGAGCGGATATCGTTGTCCTCGGGGTCGCCGGCAATCTTCTGTGAAATCAGCTCCACCTTCTCAAGCTCGAGGTCGATGATGTCATCCATGATGTGCATCGCCTTGTAGACATGCTCCTTGAAGAGGGGGAAGTTGAACGAAGCCTCCTTGGTAAAGGGTTTGTCGACGTAGCTGAAGAGATTCAGGGCCAGCAGACGGCACGAGTCGTAGGGGCAGAGGGGAATCTCACCGCAGGGGTTGGTCGATACGGTCGTGAAGCCCTGGTTGGCATAGCAGTCGGGCACACTCTCGCGGATAATCGTATCCCAGAACAGCACTCCGGGCTCGGCCGACTTCCAGGCGTTGTGGATAATCTTATCCCACAGTTTGCGGGCGTCAATCTCCTGCTTGTAGGTGGGCTCGGGGCTCTTGATGGGGAACTGCTGGCAGTAGGGAACACCGGCCATGGCGGCACGCATAAACTCATCGTCAATCTTAATCGAGACGTTGGCACCGGTCACCTTGCCCGTGTCCATCTTGGCATCGATGAAGCGCTCGGCATCGGGGTGCTTGATCGAGAGCGAGAGCATCAGGGCTCCGCGGCGACCATCCTGTGCCACCTCGCGCGTCGAGTTCGAGTAGCGCTCCATGAAGGGGACAATACCGGTCGAGGTGAGGGCCGAGTTCAATACGGGACTGCCCGTGGGGCGGATGTGCGAGAGGTCGTGACCTACGCCTCCGCGACGCTTCATCAGCTGTACCTGCTCCTCATCCATGCGGAAGATACCTCCGTAGGAGTCGGCGGGGTGTTTGTGGCCGATTACAAAGCAGTTCGAGAGCGAGGCTACCTGGAAGTTGTTGCCGATACCGGTCATCGGGCCTCCCTGCGGAATCACATAGCGGAAGTGGTCAAGCAGCGAGAATACCTCGTCGTGCGACAGCGGGTTGGGGTAGTTGTTTTCGATGCGCACAATCTCCGATGCGATGCGCTCGTGCATCTGAACGGGGGACTTCTCGTAGATGTGGCCGAATGAGTCCTTCAGGGCATACTTGGTCACCCATACCTGGGCCGCCAGTGCGTCGCCTGCGAAGTACTCCTTCGATGCCTCCACCGCTTCGGTGAAATCCACCTCTTGGGGTTTGTTCTTAATTTCAGTCATAAGGTTTTCTATTATTATATTTCTTTGTTTTTCAGTCGTTTAGGCTTGGCTTTTCGAACATAGGGGCGAAAAGCCTTACAAAATTAGGAGCTTTTTAGACAATAGGCAAACCTCTGACTCGGCTATTTATTGACAAGTTAATAACAATTAGGAATTTGTTTTTAGCTGTCAGCTTTTTATGAGTAATGAGCAATTGTTTGGATTAAGAAATTTTGAATCTTTAATTATTATAGTGCAGGGTCGTAACGGAGTTTATCTGTTACGACCCTGTACTGTAAATCTGATATAGAGATTACTCCATCTGCTTGTAGTCCTTGGCCAAGCCGCCCTCGGAGGTCTCCTTATAGAGTGAGGGTAAGTCGTGGCCGGTCTGCTTCATCACCTCGACCACACGGTCAAACGACACGCGGTGGGTGCCGTCGGTGAAGGTTGAGTAGATGTTGGCATCCAGGGCGCGGGTTGCAGCGTAGGCGTTGCGCTCGATGCAGGGGATTTGTACCAGACCGCAGACCGGATCGCAGGTCATGCCGAGGTGGTGTTCAAGGCCCATCTCGGCGGCGTACTCAATCTGGGCGGGGGAGCCTCCGAAGAGCTGGTTGGCAGCGGCTGCGGCCATGGCGCAGGCGACACCCACCTCGCCCTGACACCCCACCTCGGCACCCGAGATGGAGGCGTTGTGCTTGACGATATTGCCGACCAGACCCGCCGTGGCGAGGGCTCGCAGGATGCGCTTCTCGGTAAAGAGATGTCCCTTCTCGAGGTGGTAGAGAACGGCCGGCACCACACCGCACGAACCGCAAGTCGGGGCCGTGACGATGCGACCACCCGAGGCATTCTCCTCACTTACGGCCAGCGCATAGGCGAAGACCAGACCGCGCGTCTGCAGGTTGGCCTTGTAGCCCAGGGCCTTGATGTGGTACTTGGTCGCCTTGCGGCTCAGGTTCAGGGGGCCGGGCAGTACACCCTCGGCCTCCAGGCCACGCTCCACGGCTTCGCGCATCGTGCGCCACACCTCCGAGAGATAGTCCCAGATGTCGGACTCCTCGCACTGATCCACATACTCCCAATAGGTGTGCCCCGTGCGCTCGCACCACCCCAGAATCTGGCTCAGTCGGTTCATCTCGTAGATGGCCGGGCTCTCGGTGTGGATAATGCCCTCACCCTCGAGCGCTCCGCCGCCGATGCTGAAGACCTTCCAGGTGTCGTAGCTCTCACCGGCCTCATTGACCGCCTCGAAGAGCATGCCGTTGGTGTGGCGCTCCAAGACAATCTTCGGCTCCCAGATAATCTCCACCGAGCGGGGCGCCAGCGCCTCGATGATGGCCACATCGGTCATGTGACCTCGGCCCGTTGCCGCCAACGACCCGTAGAGGGTCACTCGAAACGACGCAGCCTCGGGGTGGCGCTCCCGATAGATGTGCGCCGCCTTGCGAGGCCCCATCGTGTGGCTTGACGAGGGGCCATGGCCTATTCTATACAACTCTTTGAGTGTCTTCATGCTATCCATAATTTTCCCTAACTTTAACCTAACCGCAGGCAAAGGTACAAAATAATTCAAAATTCAGAATTCAAAATTCAGAATTATTTTTAGCAGAGGTGAGGCTTAACGCAGCAAGCCCCGGATGGGTTGTACATCGGTACTACCCATTTGGGGCGAGCAAGGCAAGGAGAAATGTACCCTATAAAATTAAAAAAGGTCGACGAGGTGGCGCTTCAAAGCATAAACCACCAACGAGGCGGTATTCTTGCAGCCGGTCTTTTCGAGGATGTTGGCGCGGTGCTTATCGACCGTGCGCTTCGAGATAAAGAGCGTGTCGGCAATCTCCTGGTTCGAGAGGCCCTGGCAGACGGCAAGCAGAATCTCGAGCTCGCGGGTCGAGAGGGGCTCTTCGGCCGTGTGGTCGAAGTCGCTGCGCAACCGTGAGGAGAGGTTCGAGAGAATCGTCTCGGAGAAGTAGTAGCCCCCTTCGCAGACGGCACGGATGGCCTCCAGAACCTCGTCAATCGAGGAGTCCTTGAGTAGGAATCCGCAGGCTCCGGCCTCGACCATGCGGGTATAGTAATATTTGTCACCAAACATCGAGAGGGTGACGATGCGCAGTTCTGGGTTGAGCTCTAAGGCACGGCGTGTGGTCTCGGCTCCGTCCATGCCGGGCATCGAGATATCCATAAAGACGACATCGCACTCAATTGTGGGGAGCAGCCCCAGGAACTCTTCGCCCGAGGCGGCTTCGGCTACCACACGGCAGCCGCCCACCTGTTCGAGCAGGCTGCGCAGGCCGCCACGAAACAGGGCGTGGTCATCGACCAGAACAATCTGAGGTGTATTTTCCATAGTCGGCAGTTTTTAAGCGTTGATTGCAGCGTGGGGATGGAGCTCTACGCTGACGTGGGCACGCATACCCTTACCCGGGGAGCTGTCGATTTGGAGCTTGCCGCCCAGCGAGTGGATGCGTGAGTGGATATTCGAGAGGCCCATGCCGCAGTCGATAATCGAGCGAGAATCGAAGCCTCGGCCGTTGTCGGCGTAGTCGATTTGCAGGCGGTTGTCACGGCGGTTGAGCGCGAGCGAGATTTCGGTAGAGGCGGCGTGCTTGAGCGAGTTGTTGATCAGCTCGCAAATCACACGGTAGAGAATCACCTCGACATTCTTGTCGAAGCGCTCACTGCCCAAGTTGGTCTCGAAGTGGAGCTTCTCGCTGTGCAGGGTTGCGCACTTGTTGATGAAGTTCTGCACGCCACGCGCCAGGCCGAAGTCCATCAGCAGCTGGGGCGACATGTTGCTCGAGATCTCGCGCACGGAGCGAATGGCTTCGTCGATGACATAGGCCGTATTCTCGACAATGTGCCGCTGTTCGGGGGTGTGCTCGAAGCGAGAGATGGCCGTCAGCGACATCTTGGCTGACGAGAGCAGGGGACCCAGACCGTCGTGCAGCTCCTTGGCAAAGTGCGAGCGTGAGCGCTCCTCGGCCCGCAAGACGGCCGTCAGGATGTAGTTGTTGACCGATTGGCGGTGGCGCTCCATGCGTTCGACATGGTTTACCAGCTTGTGGGCGTAGATCACCGAGATAGAGAGGGCAATCGAGACAATCACCCCAATCCAGACGGTCAATTCAACCGGCACATTGTGGCCACTGACCCAGAAAAATTGGATAAAGCGCTCGGCCGAGAGGAGGAAGAAGGCCAGGATAAAGAGAATCCACACGACATTGAATCGTGTCTTGGGAATCAGCCGCACGGCATAGACCGAGGCGACGAGCTGTACCAAGATGGCCAAAATCAGCAAAATCTTCAACAACATAACGCAGCGCTTTTATATAAAAGTAGAGATTATCGGTTCAGCAGCTCGGTGAGCTCCTTCAGGCGGCTGTGGTCGGTCATATCGACCTGCACGGGCACGACGGCCACATAGCCATGCTTCATCGCCCACTCGTCGGTATCTTCGGCTTCGGGCTCGGTATTGACATACTCGCCCGTGAGCCAGAAGTATTCGCGGCCTCGGGGATCCTCGTGGCGCACAAAGTGTTCGCGCCAATAGCCCGCCGTCTGGCGGCACAGGCGTACTCCCTTCAGCTCCCCGGCCGGAATGGCCGGCAGATTGACATTCAGACACAGAGGCGTAGCGGGCTTGCCCTCCAGCACCGAGCGGATAATCTGCTCGCCATAGCGCACGGCTCCCTCGAAGTCGGCATCGGGCGAGTGGTCATCGACCGAGATACCAATCGAGGGACAGCCGTAGAAACTGCCCTCGATGGCGGCGCCCATCGTGCCCGAGTAGAGGACATTGACGGCCGAGTTCGAGCCGTGGTTGATGCCCGAGACGACCAAATCGACCCGCTGCCCGAAGAGCAGATGGTCAAAGGCCATCTTCACGCAATCGACCGGCGTGCCGCTGAAGGCGTAGACCTGCAGCCCCTCCTCCTCGCGTACCTTGCGCAGGAACAGGGGTTTGTTCATTGTAAATGCCTGGCTCATACCGCTTTGCGGAGCCTCGGGGGCTACCACTACGACGCGCCCGAATTGGCGGGCCACCTCAATCAGGGCCGCCATGCCGCGCGACGAGTAGCCGTCATCGTTGGTCAAAAATATCAATCTTTCATTCATTGTATTCGGTGTTCGGTTTCGACAAAGGTACAAAATAATTCAAAATTCAAAATTCAAAATTCAAAATTATTTTTAGCGGCTGGCAATCAGCAGTCAACTTCTCAGAATTCATAATTATTTCAGTTTTGCATTTTCGGGGAAAAATTTGTGATTTGCCAATTTCTCACTATCTTTGTGGCACTATTGAGAGAAAATAAGAATAACAATATAATAATTAAGTACAA
>CAYRPL010000110.1:0-5813 GCA_964426045.1 uncultured Alistipes sp.
GGCTCAAACAAAAAAAGACCTGCCTAACATTTTTTAATTGTTAGACAGGCTCTTTCTATTTTATGTAGCAACTGAGTAGCTTTAAGGGTTTCGCACAGCAGGGCGACGGGCTGAGTGTGATTTGGCGGGTCGAGGCGGGGAGCAGGAGGCTCTCGCCACGACGAAGCGGCAGGGTGTTTCCCTCGCTGTCGAGCAGCGTACCCTCGCCCTGGAGAATCATCAGCAGGTGGAAGCTGTCGTGGGGGGTTAAATCACAACTCAGGGGTCGGGTCAGGTCGTAGAGGTCGGCCGTGAAATGGGGGGTTGCCACCAACTCAACGGGGCAGTTTTGAGCCGACGTATAGGGGGTTTGGTAGCTATCCTGCAGACGATAGTCGATGGCCCTTCGTGCCTCGGCAATGTGCAGCGGGCGCAGATTTCCCTGCTTGTCACGACGATCGAAGTCGTAGACTCGGTAGGTCAAATCGCAACTCTGCTGCAACTCTGCCACCAGAATACCGGCACCAATCGAGTGGATGCGGCCTGCAGGGAGATAGAAGAGATCGCCGGTCTTGACCTCGTAGGATTGCAGATACTCCATGATGCGCCCCTCGCGAACCACTTCGTCATAGCTCTCGGGGGTCAGGGGCTGCTTCAATCCGCAGTAAAGACGGCTTCCGGGCTCGGCATCAATCACATACCACATCTCGCACTTGCCACCGCGACCATGCAGCTCACGGGCCAGCTCATCGTTGGGGTGAACCTGAATCGAGAGATCCTGGTGGGCATCGATAAACTTGACCAGCAGGGGGAACTCTTCGCCAAAGCGCTTGTAAAGACGCTCACCGAGCAGCTCGCAGCCACAGCGGCGAATCACCTCACGCAGGGTCATCCCATCATAGGCACCGCCACGCACACGCGATTCGGCCCCCTCGAGGACCGAGAGCTCCCAGCTCTCGCCAATCTGCTCGCTTGCGATGGCGGGCATCTGCTTAAAGGAGGCTATGCGGCTTCCTCCCCAGATGGTCTCGCGCAAAAGCGGATGGAATTTCAGCGGTTTCATCTCTTCTGACTACGGTTTGTGCTCGATATAAAGTACAAATATAAGTAAAAATTCAAAATTTAAAATTCAAAATACAAAATTTTCTATCTAAAATAATTCAGAATTAAGAAGCTGTTTTGAATTTTATTAAATATGTTAGGTCGTTACTCAGAAAATTAGTTTCGGCTTCCAAGTTTTAGATTGCCACGCACCTAAAGGTGCTCGCAATGACTGAATACAATCTAATTGCTAATTCCTAATTCCTAATTGCTAATTCCTAACCACTCATTCAAACATTTTTTTGTCAGAAGGTGGTAGTTGCAACGCTCGGTAAAAAAATCGCGGATGGGGCATACTTGACGTATGTTCCATTCGCGATTTTTTTATTAGCGGCCGCAAATGCCGCCTTATCACAAAAAAATTACTCCAGGTCGCAGCTGGTGAAATAGTACTCCTCGCGGGCTTTCTGCTGCGAGAAACAGTAATAGGTGATATCGGCCGAGGTGCAGAGCTCGCCGTTGTGGCTTAAGGTTGCCTCGATCTCGACGAAGTTACGCTTCTGGCTCTTGATGCGGGCACGAAGCTCGAGGGTGAGGTTCTCGCCGGTGGGGACAGGTTTGCGGTAGCGAACATTGAGGTTCGAAGTCACGGCCGAGGTTTGGAGCTTGCGCGAGATGACCCAGCCACCAATCTCGTCGAGCAGGGTGGCCTGGATACCTCCATGGAGGGTATGGAGCCAGCCCTGGTAGTTTTCGCGAGGGGTCCAGAGCGAGACGATATCCTCCCCATCCTCGTAGAACTCCATCTTCAGGCCATAGGGGTTGGTCGGAGCACAGGCGAAGCAGTGGTAGCCCTGGTCGGTCAGGGGAAGCCAATGATTTTTAATCTTTTTCATATACAGGTTCGTGAAGAGATAAAAATTTTTATGCGAACAAAGGTACAATTTTTTTCGCAAGAAGAAAAATTTTGAATTTTGTCGGAAATATTTCTGATATTTCCAATATTTTTCTACCTTTGCTCTTGACAGAGAAAAAAGTAGCGGAATAATGAATAAGGCACAACTCATCGAGGCCGTCGCTTTGGAGGCAGGCATCAGCAAGGTGGCCGCCAAGCGTGCAATAGACGCTGTGGTCGAAGCCACGATTCAGACCCTTTTGGAGGGTGACAAGATCTCGTTCCCGGGGCTGGGAACCTTCTCGGTGGCCCACCGCTCGGAGCGCACGGGACGCAATCCGCGCACGGGAGCTTCGGTGAAGATTGCCGCCAAGCGGGTGGTGAAGTTCCGGCCCACGCTCGATCTGGATTAAGAAGCCGCCTGAGAAAAAGAGTGCGCCCAAAAACATGTTGGACACAACTCCCTCTTTCCACCTGTCACATATACGTTAATACATACGCCTATGCCGAAATTAGCCAATCGTGCGGTCATCATGCCCGTATCGCCCATTCGCAAGCTGGTCCCCTTAGCCGACGCTGCCAAGGCCCGCGGAACCCGAGTCTACCACCTCAATATCGGTCAGCCCGACCTACCCTCTCCGCAGGTGGGTTTGGATGCCATCCCGCGCATCGACCGCAAGATTTTGGAGTACAGCCCCAGCGACGGATTTTTATCACTTCGCAAGAAGTTCTCCGAATACTATAAAAAATTCAATATCGACTACTCCCCCGAGGATATGCTGATTACGGCGGGTGGTTCGGAGGCGGTGATGTTCGCCTTTATGGCTACGCTGAACCGAGGTGAGGAGGTGATTGTCCCCGAGCCCACCTACGCCAACTACATGACCTTTGCCTGCCTGGTGGGTGCCACGATTCGCACCGTAAGTTCGACTATCGAGACGGGCTTTTCGTTGCCTCCGGTCGAGGAGTTCGAGAAGCTGATTGGCGAGAAGACGCGCGCCATCATGATTTGCAACCCGAACAACCCCACGGGCTACCTCTACACCCCCGAGGAGATGGCCAAGATTCGGGAGATGGTACTCAAGCACGACCTCTACCTGATATCCGACGAGGTATACCGCGAATTTATCTACACCGACACCCCCTATGTCTCGGCGGCCCACCTCGAGGGGCTCGATGAGCATGTTATCCTGATTGACTCGGTATCGAAGCGCTTCTCGGAGTGCGGCATCCGCATCGGAGCCTTAGTGACAAAGAATAAGGCGGTACGCAATGCCGTGATGAAGTTCTGCCAGGCCCGCCTCTCGCCCCCGCTGCTGGGTCAGATTGTGGCCGAGGCCTCGATTGATGCCCCCGAGAGCTACTTCAAGGGGGTCTACGAGGAGTATCTGGAGCGCCGCGACTGCTTAGTCGAGGGGTTAAACCGCATCCCCGGGGTCTATACCCCCACCCCCAGCGGCGCCTTCTATACCGTGGCCCGACTGCCAATTGACGACTGCGACAAGTTCTGCGCCTGGTGTCTGACCGACTTCGAGTACGAGGGCGAGACGGTGATGATGGCCCCCGCCTCGGGTTTCTACACCAACCCCACCAAGGGCCGCAACGAGGTGCGCATCGCCTATGTGCTCAAGAAGGCCGACCTGGAGCGTGCCCTCTTCCTGCTGGAGAAGGCCCTGGAAGCCTACAACAAGCGATAAAAAATTGAGAATGAGCAATAAACTAAAACCGAGTCGCTTAGGTGACTCGGTTTTAGTTTTTATTCCGTTGTTGTAGGAGTGATTTCTGCGTTACATACGCTCGGGTACCTCAATACCCAAAAGCAACATCGCACTCTTCAGGGTGCGGGCTACGACCGCAGCGAGTTGCAGACGCATGGCACGCACCGTAGCGTCGGACTCCTTAAGAATCGAGTGGTCGTGGTAGTAGCCGTTGAACTGCTTGGCCAGGTCGTAGGCGTAGGCAGCCACAAACGAGGGGGCGAACTGCTCACCGGCAGCAGCCACCACGGCGGGGTACTCCGTCAGCGACTTGATAAGCTCCAGCTCCTCGGGCAGATAGGCCGTATCGACCCGCTGTTGGAAGGCAATCGAAGCCTCCTCGGCCTTGCGCAGTACCGAGCAGATGCGGGCGTGGGTGTACTGAATAAAGGGGCCGGTGTTGCCGTTGAAGTCGATCGACTCCTTGGGATCAAAGAGCATCGTCTTCTTGGGATCGACCTTCAGGATGAAGTACTTCAGAGCACCTAAGCCGACCATCGTCGAGACGGAGGAAGCCTCCTGCTCGGTGCAACCATCCAACTTACCCAGCTCGTCGGACATCTCGCGAGCGGTCTGAATCATCTTCTCGACCAGGTCGTCGGCATCGACTACCGTACCCTCGCGCGACTTCATCTTACCCTCGGGCAGCTCGACCATACCATACGAGAGGTGCGTGATGTGGTCGCTCCAATCGGCATAGCCCAACTTCTTGAGCACCAACTTCAAAACCTGGAAGTGGTAGTGCTGCTCGTTGCCCACCACATAGATCATATCGTCGAGTTTGTTATCCTCGAAACGGCGGTAGGCCGTACCCAGATCCTGGGTCATATAGACCGAGGTTCCGTCGCCACGCAGCAGCAGTTTCTGATCCAGACCGTCGGCCTCGAGGTCAATCCACACCGAGTCATCCTCCTTGCGGAAGAAGACGCCCTTCTTCAGGCCCTCCTCTACGAGCTCCTTGCCCAACAGATAGGTCTGCGACTCGTAGTAAACCTTGTCGAAATCGACACCCAAGGCCTTGTAGGTGACATCGAAGCCCTCGTAGACCCAGCCGTTGATCGTCTCCCAGAGGCCGTAAACCTCCGAATCCTTGGCCTCCCACTTGCGCAGCCACTCCTGGGCCTGAAGCATAATCGGAGCCTGCTTCTTGGCCTCGTCCTCGGCCATGCCGCCGGCTACCAACTCCTTAATCTGCGCCTTATAGTGCTTGTCGAACTCGACGTAGTACTTACCCACCAGGTGGTCACCCTTCATGCCCGACGACTGGGGCGTCTCTCCCCCGCCGTAGAGTTTCCAGGCCAACATCGACTTGCAGATGTGAATACCGCGGTCATTGACCAGGTTGGCCTTGATGACCTGGTGGCCGTTGGCCTTCAGAATCTGCGCCACGGAGTAACCCAGCAGGTTATTGCGGATGTGTCCCAGGTGCAGGGGCTTATTGGTGTTGGGCGACGAGTACTCAATCATAATCGTGCGGCCCGTAGGCTCTGCCTGACCGTAGTTCGAGGCGGTGCGCACCTCCTCGAAACGCTCGGCCCAGAACGAATCGCTGAGGGCCAAATTCAAGAAGCCCTTGATAACATTGAACGATTTAATCGAGGGGTTGTTGGCTACGATATGCTCGCCAATCTCCACAGCTGTAGCCTCGGGGGCCTTGCGGCTGCGCTTCAGGAGCGGGAAAACCACCATCGTAAAATCACCCTCAAACTCCTTGCGGGTCTTCTGAATCTGCAACTGCTCACCCTGCAGAGGGCCATAAAGAGCCTCCACCGAGCGGGTTGCCGCCTCCAAAATAAACTGTTCGATCTTCATCTGTATCTGTCGTTAAATTATATGCAAGTCAAATCAAATGACAAAGGTACAAAATAATTCACAATTCATAATTCACAATTCACAATTATTTTATTTTTAGCGGTCAGCTTTTCAATGAGCAATGAGCAATTAGTAATTAGAAATTGTTTTGGCCTATTGACTGGGAGGGCTGGGAGCGACTGGGATGACTGGGATGACTGGGCGGCCTTTTTTACACTACAACTCCTTTCCCCAGCAATTCCCAGCCACTCCCGACACTCTTAGTCTGCCCTAAAAAAAGAGCCTGTCTAACAAGTTTTTTGTTAGATGGGCTTTTTGTATATTTGTGA
>CAYRPL010000111.1:0-5794 GCA_964426045.1 uncultured Alistipes sp.
TGCCTATGGAGCATTGCGTATAATTAGGTACGCACATTTAGACATATGAAAAAGCGTTTTAGCTTTATTCTGCATTCCCTAAAGTTTGGCGACTGAATAGGAAATCTGCAGGAATATTGCAAAGATGCTCGCGTTTTCAACGCGGGCTTTTGGTTATTCTGCAGATTAGGTTACGCCAAACACCTTGGGAAGCGGGTATACTGAAAGTACCGCGCTTTTTTTGTGTGTGCTGCACATTGAAAGGTACAAGTAATGTTGAATCATATAACTAATAAGAAAATGAAGAAATTATATTTAATGCTCATTGCAATTGTAGCTGTAGGATGTTCGTCTGAAGATGAGCCTGTGTCGCCTCAAATTAACAATACGGTTAACGATATTTGGGAAACCCTCGATGGTTCATATACGGGTACCTATTATGTAATGGATACGGATATGATTTGGTATACCGAAACCATTGATTTCAGACCTTATGATACTCCCAAGCGAATATATCCGATGTATACCTATGATAGTGGGGAAATCTATGCATACGGAACAGCCGAGATAAATGATACCCGCTTTTTTGATATTTCCGGCATCTCAAATTGTTATTATGTGATTAAGGAGGCTTACGAGGGTGCAACTCCAACCATTTCGTTTTATGAGTATGACCCTAAAACCGGAGATATTATCAACGACGAGGACAAAAGAAATATCAAGGAGTGGTCTTCCTCGCAATTTAAGATGTGGGATTACGGGTCAACCGAAAAAGAAAATAGCGTGATCTATCAGAAATAATAGTTTGCATTTCTAATGGTGAAGAGGGCCTATCGAAAAAAAGTATACAGCCCCTAATACGTTTGTTTTTAATGCCTGTAACTTGCCGTTCAGTCAATTTTTTGCAAAATTCTTTTGTCAGTTCATTTTTTTATTCTACCTTTGCACCGCTAAAGCCACGCGATTTTCGCAACGCAATAGTGGTAGGGCCCATTCGTCTATCGGTTAGGACGCAAGATTTTCATTCTTGAAAGAGGAGTTCGACTCTCCTATGGGCTACAAACGAGGGGCCGCAAAGGGCTGTGCTTAATGAGGTTGTCTGTTAAATTGAACCTTGAAAGCAAAGACTTATAGCGGTTACCACGGGTGAAAAGAGATTTTAGGAGCGAACCTTAAGGGTTTATCCGAAAGCGGCTACGGCCGTTCATTGTGCGGAGAAGGTGCAGGACTTCGCGGGGAGGGAAATAGGGTAGAAGACCTCTAAAAAAATGGCACCACTTAACTTGAAACTTAAAAATTAAAAAATAAAAATTTAGAACTATGGCAAACCATAAGTCCTCGAAGAAGAGAATTCGTCAGACCGTGACCAAACGTGCTCACAACCGTCTGTATCACAAGACCGCTCGCAACGCTGTTAAGGCTCTGCGTAACACCACCGAGAAGTCGGCCGCTGAGGCTCTGCTTCCCAAGGTAACCGCTATGCTCGACAAGCTGGCCAAGCACAACATTATCCACAAGAACAAGGCCGGTAACTTGAAGGGGGCTTTGCAGTTGCATGTCAACGCCCTTTAGTTTTTCGATTTTATAGGGCATATTTCACCTTGCCTTACTCACCCCGAAAGAGTAGTACGCCAAGTACAACTCTTCCGGGGTGAGTTGCGTTAAGTCGAAATCTGTTCCTCTAAAATCAAAAAACCTCTGATCGAGGTTTCAAGTCCTTTAGCTTTGCAACTCGGGGCGTAGAGCCGGAAAATTAAGCGTGGCGTTACGCCACCCCGTCCGGGTTTCTTATTGTGATGCACGGAATTTCCTCACCTAAAATCAAAAAACGGTTTCGCTTTTATAGGGCATATCCTCTCCTCGCAACTTGAGGTGTAATCCTAAAATAGGAGGGTCGTTACAACCCTTCTATTTTTCCGGTATAGCATCCCGAGGTGTAAAGCAAGGGAATAGAGCCCTCGTTACGAGGGTTTTGATTTTAAGCGAGGAAATTCCGTGCCAACGCAGATTGTCCGGATTTTGGTGGAGTAGGTGGTTATCTGCAACGCTCGACGAAAAATCCGGCGATGGGTAGGGGTCGTAACGACCCTTCTATTTCTGTGCCGGCATGAAATTGGGGCAGATTTTGGTGAAGTAGGTGGTTATCTGCAACGCTCGACGAAAAATCCGGCGATGGGTAGTACTGATGTACGTCCCATTGCCGGATTTTTTGTTAGCGGCAGCAGATAGCCGCCTAATTTACCAAAATTACTTGATGATGCCCGAGATCAGGAACGTCGCGGCCACCGTGAGGATTGCATAGAGCTCGGGGAAAGCGGCGAGAATCAGGGTCTTACCCATCACGTCGTGACCGTTACCGGTTGCAACGATACCGCACGAGCAGACCTTAGCCTGGTAGATGGCGGCAGCCAGGTTTACGATACCAACCAGCAGACCGGCACCGAAGATAGCGGCACCCTGCAGCATCGAGGGGTTCGCGAGGAAGCCCTGAACCATAAAGAAGCAAACGAAGCCGTAGAGACCCTGCGAGCCCGGGAGAGCCGAGAGAATCATGTAGCTACCGAAAGCCGAGGGGTTCTTCTTCATGGCTCCTACCGAAGCCATACCGCACATCGAGGTGCCTACTGCCGAAGCAATACCTGCCAAACCTACCATCAGAACTACGCCGATGTAAGCCAAAATCAAAGCCATAGTGTTCGTTTCCATAATTGTAATGTTTTTTTTGTTTGTTTTTTATTTGTTTGTTTGATTCTCTTTTTTCAGCGGCTCGAAATTGCGGGGTGCCATCTCGAAGCCGGCATTTTTATAAAACTCCACGAAGGTAAGACGCATCGGGTGTACGAACGACGAGATCGTGGACATGAAGAGGTTGATGCCGTGACCAATCAGCAGAATGGGAAGCATCACCAGGATGCGCACCACGATATTGGCCCCCTCGGGAACAAATCCGTCGGCCAGCGAGTTGAATACCAGGGCGAGCACACCTCCCGAGAGTCCGATGGCGAACAGACGGATGTAGGAGAGCACGTCGGAGAGCAGGCCTGTGACGTTGTTGTAGAGGTCCCAGAGTCCCGAGCCGATATTTATCAGCGGGTTGCGGCGCACGTTGTTCAGCAGCAGCATCAGCACGAATCCCAGCCCCACGGCGCCATAGAAGGCGGGTGACGAGGCTGTGAATCCGGGAATCTCCATGCCGAACATCGGAAGACCCACGGCCATAGAGCCTGCGAGCAGGACAATCAGCCAACCCAGCGTTGCGAAACACGAGGTGAAGCCGAAGGTGCGCCACTGGCCCCAGACGTTGATCATCAGTCCGAAGATAATCTGCACCATACCGATTGCCAGGGCGATGGAGAAGAACTTCCCCTGGAAATCGAAGAAGGGAATCGAGGGGAAGAACTCGCCGAGGCTCATTCCGAAGAAGGAGCCGCCGTAGCCTCCGAAGAGGATGGTGGCGCTGGCACACATCGTGGCAAACCATCCGGCACGACGCATCATACCCGGCTCGGGATTCTTCTTCAGAATCACCAGCGCGAGGGCCAGCAGCACCAAACCATAGCCTGCATCGTTCAGACAGATACCGAAGAAGAGCATATAGAAGGGTGCGAAGAAGGGCGTCAGGTCGATGGTGCCGTACTTCGGGCGGGCATACATGTCGCCTACCATCTCGAAGATACGGGCATACCAGCCATTCTTGAGCTTCACGGGTGTATCGTCCTCGGGCGTGGGGTCGCTCTTGAGCCATACCACGTTGGGGAACTCCTCCAGCAGGGCGTCTACCTGAGCCGTGGTGTCGGCCTCGGCCCAGCCACGCAGAATCAGCAGCATGCCGTCAGCCTCCTCCGTGGCGGTCGAGGTGATGCGGCTGTTACCTAACTGCTCCTTGAGGCGGGAGATACCCTGAGCCAGCAACTCTACGGAGGCGGCTACACGACCGAAGTCGCAATCCAGAGCCTCTAAGGCAGCCTTGCGCTCGGCAATCAGCGCCTCGGCTTCGCGCACATCCATCGAGGGGATGCGCACCTCCTGGGCATCGAGTGCGAGCTCTTCGCCCTTGCCGATTACCACAAAGTAGGTGTTGCCGGCCGCCTCGTTGATGGCCTGCACGGTATACCCTTCAGGAAGGTTCATCGCCTCGAAGCTGCTCGTGGGGCCGAAGTAGAGACGCAGGGCGCAGCCACTTTCAATCAGCTCACGCAGCTCGGTGGGGTTGAACTCGCCCCAGGGGCGCAGCTCATCGGCCACCTTCTCTAACTTGGCCAGCTCGGTGTTGTGTGCAGCACTCTCGCGCAGGAAGTTGTTGTAGGCCTCGTAAGCCTCCTCGGCCGTGGCGTAACCCTTAGCCTTGGCGGCCTCGTTCTCGGGGCGCTTGGCCCACTGCGTGGCAGTCTCCAAAGCCTTGGTGTAGCCCTCGATGCGGAGCATCAGCAGACGCTCCTCCTCCTTGGGCTCCCAATCCGTGGTGGTGATATCAACCAGACCCAGCTCGCGGAGGCGCTCGATAAACTCCTCACTCTGTGCCTTAAAGAGCACAAAGTCATATTTCGACATTTTGGCTATCATAACATGGAGCCCTCCTCGGCTTGCTGTTGTTTGGTTTTCACAATCTTCTGGGCAGACTTCGAGAGGTTCTCCTCGTCCTCCATAAAGCGTTTGATTTTTCGTATGGCATCCTCATACCCGGGAATCTGTACCTTCTCGTAGAGGTTTACCTTTTGAGTAGTTTTGCGGCGCGCGTAGTCCAACAACTCCATCTTGCGGTTGTAGACCTCGAATTCGATACCCAAGCGGGCCAGAGACTTCAGACACTCCACGCCGTCGGCATACCAGACGGGCGAGGTGAAGAGGTCGTAGTCGCGCTCCTCGAATTCAATCTCTTTGAGGACAGGCGTGCGCACGCCTGCGATCTTCTGAACGTCCAACTGAACGTCTTTGATGCGCAGCAGGTCACAATCAAACTCTCCCCACAGGGCCGTCATGTAGTCGTAAGAGGCCTTCAGCCGCTCCAACTGCTCGCGGTAATCCTGTGCAGAGTCCTTCGCCCGCTTCACCTCGGAGCGCAGGGCCGACTCCTTCGACTTGATGGTCGGGAGGGCCTTCTGACGCATCTTCAGCTGTTTGCCGAGTTCGCCGAGCGAGGTCTTGTTATATTGAAATTTGATTGCCATAGGCCGCTTGCTTACGCTTTCCAGTACTTTTCAATCAGCTCGGCCTTGATGGCAACCTCCTCCTTCGAGAAGTAGGCGGCAAAGAGACCCCAGGCCGTATCGAGCATCTCCTCGATCTCGATGTTTACGTCAATCGAAAGCAGCTTCTCCGAGTAGTCGTGAGCAAACTTGAGCGAACGCTCGTCGTAGTCCGACAAATCGAAACCGTTCTCGAGCTTGGTCTTGGCGTTGGCAGCATCGGCAAACAGACGCACGCAGGCGTTCATCACCTGGGGGTGATCCTCGCGGGTCTTCTTGCCGATTACCAGCTGCTTCAGACGCGAGAGCGAGCGGAAGGGATCGACGATTACCTTACCCGTATCCGAGTCGTTACGCAGGAAGAGCTGACCCTCGGTGATGTAACCCGTGTTGTCGGGGATGGCGTGGGTGATGTCGCCACCCGAAAGGGTCGTTACGGCGATGATGGTAATCGAACCGCCGTTGGGCAACTGTACGGCCTTCTCGTAGATCTTGGCCAGGTCCGAGTAGAGCGAACCGGGCATCGAGTCCTTCGAGGGAATCTGGTCCATACGGTTCGATACGATGGCCAGGGCATCGGCGTAGAGGGTCATATCGGTCAGCAGCACCAGAACCTTCTCGCCCTTATA
>CAYRPL010000112.1:0-5710 GCA_964426045.1 uncultured Alistipes sp.
GGGGCATCGACGACACCTCAACGATGCGCTTGATCAGATCCTGACCGGGCTTATCGTGCGGGTGAGCCTTACCGGCGAAGATGAACTGCACGGGACGCTCCTTGTTGTTCACAATCTGCGACAGACGGTCGAGGTTCGTGAAGAGCAGGTAGGCACGCTTATAGGTGGCAAAGCGGCGGGCGAAACCGATGGTCAGCACGTCGGGCTTGATGCCATCGACAATCTGTACCATCTGACGGGGCGAATCCAGACGCACCTGGTTGGGATCGCTATAGCGCTTGCGGATGTGCTTAATCAGGCGGTTCTTGAGGAACATACGCTCCTCCCAGAGCTCCTTATCGGGCACATTGTAGATCTTCTGCCATGCGGGGATGTTGTAAACGTGTCCCTCGAAGCCCTCGGGGAAGTGACGGGCATAAAGACGACGCAGATTCGAGGCCGTCCAGGTGGGGAAGTGTACACCATTGGTTACATAGCCGATGTGGAGCTCGTTCTTGAAGTAGCCGGGCCACATGTTGTTCAGGATATCCTTCGACACCTCACCGTGGAGCCACGACACACCATTCACCTCCTGCGAGAGGTTGCAGGCCAGCACCGACATCGAGAACTTCTCATTCGGGTCGTTGGGATTGGTCTTACCCAAGTTAATAAACTGCTCCCAGGTGATGCCCAGCACATCGGGATAGTGCGACATGTACTGACGAATCATCGACTCGGGGAAGGCGTCGTGACCTGCCGGTACGGGGGTATGGGTCGTGAAGAGCGACGAGGAGCGGATAACCTCCATAGCCTCCGAGAAGGTGAGCTTCTTGCGACCTACCAGGTTGCGGATACGCTCGATGCCGATGAAGGCGGCGTGACCCTCGTTGCAGTGGTATACATCCTGCTTGATGTTCATGGCACGCAGGGCGCGAACACCACCGATACCGAGCAGAATCTCCTGCTTGAGGCGGTTCTCCCAATCACCACCGTAGAGGTAGTGGGTAATCTGACGATCCTCCTCGAGGTTTGCCTCGTAGTCGGTGTCGAGCAGCACCAGGTCGGTGCGACCCACCTGACACTTCCAAACGCGTGCCGAGAGGGTACGGCCCGGCAGAGCAATCTCGACGGTAATCCAGTTGCCATCGGCATCACGCACGGGCGAGATGGGGAGCTTATCAAAGTTCTGCGCCTCGTAGGTTGCCTCCTGGGCACCCTGCGACGAGAGGCGCTGGGTAAAGTATCCGTAGCGGTACAGAAGACCGACACCCACCATCGGAACATTCTTGTCCGAAGCCTCCTTCAGGTAGTCACCGGCCAGAATACCCAGACCACCCGAGTAGATCTTCAGCGACGAGTGCAGACCAAACTCCATCGAGAAGTAGGCCACGGTCGGAATCTTCGGATCGGGCTGCTCGTTCATATAGGCCTTGAACTGGGCATAAACCGAATCCAGACGCTGCAGGAACTCGCCATCGTTCTCCAACTGGCTCAGACGCTCCATCGAGAGGCGGTCGAGCAGGGCAATCGGGTTGCGCTCAACCTTGATCCAGAGCTCCTTGTCGATAGCCTCGAAGAGGTCGCGGGCACCCAGCGTCCAGCTCCACCAGAGGTTCTTCGAGAGCTCCTCGAGGGGACGCAGGCGGGCCGGAAGCGACTTCTCGACCATCATGCGGCTCCAATTCGGGCGCTCGGAGATGAGCTGCTGGCGCACAAAGTTAATCTGCTCGTTCTGCGAACCGCCCTCATCGAGGATGGCGCGGTTGGTGCGCAGAATCGAACGCTCGATAGCCTCGGCATAGGCCTGCTCGTAGGAGGCAAAGAGGTTCTCCCAGAGAGCGGTCTTGGCCACCGTGGCAGCCGACTTGCGGGTCTTCTTCACGGCATCGGCCGAGAGCGAAGCGAAACGTACCAGGGCGTCGGCGATATTGGCCACAGCCTCCTTGTCGTTATAGTCGTCGCGGCGGATAACCTCCACACCCGAGTGCTCCTTGAGCTTGTTTACCCACAGACCAAAGCCGGCCAGGGTCGAGGTGATGGTCGGAACCGAGAAGGCTACCGACTCCAGCGGCGTGTAGCCCCAAGGCTCGTAGTAGGAGGGGTATACCGTTACGTCCATACCTACGAGCAACTCGTAGTAGTCCTTATTGAAGATGCCGTCAGCCTTGTTCAGGTAGGTGGGAACGAAGATCACCTTCACCTTCGAGTCGGCCGACGAGAGAATGCTGTTGTCGATGGCCAGCGATACCTGATCCCAAGTCTGGTTCTGCAGGTAGTGGGTCGAGTGCTTGTACTGGTTCTCATCGATGGGCTTCTTCTTATCGGCCAGGTGAGCCTGCAGGTCGGCGCGGGCACCGTTGTTGGCGGCAGGCACCGTCACGTAGGCCAGAATCTCGCGGTCGAGCTTATCCGACGTAGCGAGCTGCTTGAGCGACTCGAAGAAGAGGTCGAGTCCCTTGTTGCGGAACTCGTAGCGACCCGACGTACCCACAATCAGGGGCTCGGTCTTGAACTTGGTGCCCAGGCAGGCCTCGGCCACGGCAATCATCGACTTGCGGGCCTCCTTGCGCTTCTGCTCATACTCCTTGCCGCTCCATACGAAGTCGTTCTCGAATCCGTTGGGGGTAACGCAGGTTACCTCGCGACCCAGGAGGTACTTGCACTCATTGGCCGTGATGTCGCTGACGGTGAGGAAGGCGTCGTGGTAGGTGGCAGCCATCTTCTCGATCGAGTGCTTGGCCATCACATTGAACTGGCGGGCCAGCTCATCGGCGTTGAACTTCTCCAAGTCGTTGTACAGGGGCAGGCGGTTGCCGGCGATGCAGCGGCCCATCACCGTAGCGTGGGTCGTGAAGAGCGTAGCCACATAGGGCGAGTGCTGACGCAGGTAGAGACCACCGGCAGCCGTCATCCACTCGTGGAAGTGGGCAGCCACCTTATCGGTCGATGCGCAGAAGTTGTCCACATACGACGAAATCACCATACCGGCAGCGTAGCCGAAGAGAACGGGCTCAACATAGTCCCACTGACCCGAGAGCGAATCAACGTGGTAGGTATCCCAAAGGTTCTTCAGAATTTCGTCCTTCTTGGGGAAGAGCGAGGTGAAATCAACGAGAATGGCGATGGGGTTTCCGTTAATCTTCCAGCGACCTACGCGGATACGGATACCCTCCTGATAGAGATTCTGTCGCCAAGCCTTGAGCAGCTCGGGATCCTCTACAAACTCGGGATTTACCCCCTCGTGCGAGAAATCGGGACCAATCAACATATAGCGATCGCCGAGTTTCTTCGTGGTAGTCAGGGCTTTGGTCGAAATGACGGTATGGATACCGCCGACCTTGTTGCATACCTCCCAGCTGGCTTCGAACAAGTAGTCGGGAGAGAGTTTTGCAGTCGTCATAATTAGTTTTATTTTCGTAGTATAACTTTATTATCTGCTTGTTTAGCAATACATTAACCTAACAGCCTACAAAATAGGCCGCCGCAAAGGTAACACATATTTATATAATAACCAACTTTTCGTTTCCTTTTTGCGCTTCTTTGACGCTTTTTCGCTATGCTACCTCACACATAATCAAAGCGTTTCACCGTCATCAAAGGCCCCTTCCGGTTCAAAAAGCCGGCCAATCAGGTAGTCCGAGAGCAGAAACCTCTCGGAAGGGATTCGCAGCCACCCCTCGTCATTTGTCATCAGCCCCTCACGGAGCAGCGGCTCGGCCTCACGCAACACACGCTGCCCACGCCCGGCCCCGAAATCGGTCTGAAAACGGTTCATATCGACTCCGTCGGCGGTACGCAGACCGGTCATCAGGCGCTCGTTGGCCCGATCGCGGATCGTAAGTTGCTCACGCTCGAAGCGTGTGGCCCCCGTCGCGGCATAGCTCTCGACCGTATCCACCGACCAGCAACGCTCACGCCCATCAAACGAGTGGGCCGCAGGGCCGATACCCAGATAGGGCTCACCCTGCCAATAGGCTCCGTTGTGGCGGGCCCGACAGCCCGGGCGGGCAAAGTTCGAGATTTCGTAGTGTTCGTAGCCCGCAGCGGTCAAGGTATTGTGTACCAGCGCATACTCCTGCTCGCTCACCTCCTCTTCAACGGGTTGCAGTTCGCCCCTTGCCTGGCGTCGGCCCAGCGCCGTCTCAGGCTCGATGGTCAGGTGGTAGGCCGAGATATGCTCGACCCCGAGGGCCAATGCCTGCTCCAGGCTGCGGCGCAGAACCGCTTCGCCAAACCCGGGGGCTCCATAAATCAGGTCGATGGTCAGGTTATCAAATCCCGCCTCACGGGCCCACTCGGCCGCCTCGACAGCCCGTTGGGCCGTATGGCGGCGGTTCATCCAGCGCAACTCCTCGTCATCAAAACTCTGGATGCCCAGCGAGAGGCGGTTAAATCCCATCTCGCGCAGCCCCTTCAGGTAGTCGGGGATCAGGTCATCGGGGTTGGCCTCCAGGGTTACCTCCCCGATTTGCGAGCAGTCGAAGAGCTCTTCGACACGCCCCTTCAACCCTTGCAGCTGCTCCAGGCTGAGCAGCGAGGGGGTTCCGCCCCCCAGGTAGAGGCTCTTCAGCGGCGCACCCCGCAAAAACGGGGCCCGAGCCTGCAACTCGTCGTGCATGGCGCGTACCACATCCTCGATAAGCGCCAGGCGTGCCGACTTATAGAAGTCGCAATAGGCACACAGGCGCTTGCAAAAGGGGATATGGATATAAACTCCTGCCATAGGCTTGGCGGCGCACCCCGCAAAAAGCGAGCAGTCGGGCGCACCGATGGCAAAAATGAGAAATTTCTTTCACTTAGGCAACATTTTTGGGATGAATGGTTAAAATAGTGTGACTAACAGCCCAAAAAGCGGGATGAGAAGCTATTTCAATTATGTGCGTAATCCCGCATAACCGGACCCACGAAAGCGATGAAAACCAAAACCTCCCCCAAACGGGTGATTTATTGAGCAGCAAAAAATAGAAAACTCCGACTTAATAAACTATAAATGAGCATTATGTACCCATAAGAAAAAATAATTAAAAAAATTTAGAATTTTTCTGTTAATTATTTCACAATACAAAAAGTTTTGTTACCTTTGCACCGTGAAAAGGTGTGCCGATACCACCAGGTGCAGGCCCCGAACAGAATTAGGCAAAAATAGAGAGATTTACTAATACTTAACAGACAAAAACTATGGCTAAGATTGATTTGAAGAAGTATGGCATCAAGGGTGTGACCGAGGTGGTTTACAACCCTTCGTATGACGAGCTCTACCGCGAGGAGACCAAGAAGGGTCTGCGTGGTTTTGAGAAGGGTCAGCTGACCGAGATGGACGCCGTGAATGTAATGACGGGTGTCTACACCGGCCGTTCGCCCAAGGACAAGTTCTTCGTGATGGACGAGACCACGAAGGATACCATCTGGTGGACCTCCGACGAGTACAAGAACGACAACAAGCCCGTGACGAAGAAGGCTTGGAAGGAGCTGAAGAAGATCGCTTCGGATGAGCTCTCGAACAAGAAGCTCTACGTTGTGGATACCTTCTGCGGTGCCAACGAGAATACCCGTCTGAAGATTCGTTTCATCATGGAGGTTGCATGGCAGGCTCACTTCGTGAAGAATATGTTCATCCGCCCCACCGACGCCGAGCTGGAGAACTACGGTGAGCCCGATTTCGTGGTACTCAACGCTTCGAAGGCCAAGGTGAAGAACTACAAGGAGCTGGGTCTGAACTCGGAGACGGCCG
>CAYRPL010000113.1:0-5694 GCA_964426045.1 uncultured Alistipes sp.
CCTCAACCCCGCGCTCCTCCTCAAAAAGCCGCAATACCAACCGAGACCCAATAAAACCCGCAGCTCCTGTTACCAATATCTTTTGCATAGTGAGTTAGGTGTTTGCCTATTGTTCTAAACTTTATCGACCAATTTTTGCATCAGCAGGAAAGCTCCTTTACGCTCGATGTGGCTGGCACGGGCCAGGAGGGTAGTGAGGCGTTTGATCCAGCCTTTGGCAGAGATGCGCTTCATGCCGTAGTAGTAGAGCGAGGTGACCGAGAGGCCCAAGGCGACAACGATATAGAGTTGCACATCAATCGAGCAACCGAGGCGGTAGCTCAGCCAATGGGCCAGCACCACTAAGCTGTTGAGTGTAAGGATGCAGACCGTGGTTCCGGCGTGTGAGAAGCCCAACTCGATAAAGAGGTGGTGCAGGTGTGTCTTATCGGGATGGAACGGCGAGGTGCCGCGCACGATGCGGGCAACCATAACGCGCAGAGTATCGAAGACCGGAACACTGAGCACAGCCAGCGTGAAGGGAACCAATCCGAAGGTATCGTTCGTATAGGCTGACACCAGCGATTCGTCGGAGAGGGTGTGGAGTACGAAACTCGAGAGCACGATGCCCATAACCAGCGTTCCGCCATCGCCGATAAACATCTTCGAGCTCTTGCCAAAGACGTTGTGGAAGAAGAAGGGTATCAGCGCACCGGCCGAGACGGCAGCCAGAATAGTCATCGGAATATCGCCGGCCATCAGGAAGAGAGAGCCGAAGATGAAGCTCGCCATTACGCAATAGCCCGATGAGAGGCCATCGACACCATCAATGAGATTGATGGCGTTGATGATACCCACGGCAGCAAAGATGGTCAGCGGAAGTGCTATCCACTCGGGAACATTCCAGATACCCCACAGGCCGTGGAAGTTGTCAATCGAGTGGCCGGTTGCTGTGATAAGCAGGGCCACCAGAGCAATCTCAATCAGAAAGCGCAGCGAGGGCGAGAGGTCCAGAATGTCGTCCATCGTACCCGTGTAGAGCATCACCATCATCGCAGCTACGATCACCAACAAGGAGGAGCAGTCGGTAATGGCGCTCATGGCGCCAATGCCGATTACTGCGCCAAAAAAGACTGCAACACCACCCAATACCGGAATGGGAATGCGTTGCAGTTTGCGGGCGTCGGGATTGTCTACGATATTCTTCATCAGAGCAATACGCACCAATCGGGGGTGAATCCAGCATACGGCCAACAGGGCCAGCAGGAATGGAATAAGGGTGTACTGATACATCATCTTAATGAGGCTTTACAACCGAGTTTGAACTCTTCGGTTTCGTTTTAGTTTGGGATTCTATGCCTGGCTGCGTTCCAGGGGTTCGAGGAACGAAGCGGGGATGTAGGAGGTGGTGGCGAGGGTCAGCAGGTCGGCAACGGGGATGACCAGCCGTTTTTCGCCCTTGATGCGTTTCAGGTAGCCGCGGATGCCCTTATACTCACCCTCGATAACACGGTACTTGATGCGGCGGTCGGTGGGTGTGACCTCGTGGTGAGTCAGCTCCAGACCGCGCTGCAGGGCCGTGGTGACGGTGATGAAGTCCTCCATCTCCTCCTCGGGGATGGGGGCGGGATCGTTCGTACCCGGGTAGTGGTAGACCATCGCCTTTTCGTAGAGCAGTTTGTTCATCTGCTCGATGTACTTCTCCTCGCAGCAGAGGAACATCAGCATCGCCGAGAGGGGGCGCTCACGCTCGCTTACGCCGCCATCGGCGCGGGTCACCTCGACGCGCGTCTTTGGTACATAGGACTGCACGCCATCACGGTCCAACGTCGATACGATGGCCGAAAAGCGGTTATAGAAGACCTTGAGGGCATACCACTGTTTCATCGTTTACTGCACTTTTGTTTCGGCTCTTCGGGCGATTCAATCACCTCAATCAGTTCGGGTTCGATCTCGGTCAGAGCGACTGCTGCCAGCCCCTCAATCTCAACCACCACACGTCGGTTGCGAATCCCCTTGACCTTGACAAATCGCCCCTCGATGCCGTCGAATCTCCCTCCCAGGATGCGAACCCATGTCCCCTTCTGAAGGTCAATCTCGTCGGGTTGCAGGTAGCGCAACTCCTCGCAGTGATTCTCACACAGGGCGATAAACTGCTCCATCTGGGCATCGGGAACCACAATCGGTATGTTGCGGCCACCCTCGGGTCGGGTGCGGTATTGCAGACAATTGACCCCCTGCTTGACAGCTTGCAGCGTGGCGCGTGTGGTGTGGGCGAATATCAGGTTGTGAATCGCAGGCACCAACCGGCGAACCTTGTGTCCTGCGCGGTTACTCACCACTGCATAGCGCATCGGAATAAAATTCTCGATTCCCTTTTTGTCGAGCAGTTCGCGGGCGATCATCTCGCGGCGATAGGGAGCGCTCATGGCAAACCACTTCACCTCTTGCATCTGCTCGTTTTCGCTCATCTGATTGCGGGCTGTTCAAATTGTTTTGCGGGATGGATTTCGGGGCTTTTTTCGGAATGGGTACACCTCTGGCTCCTCGCTCCCTATGTATTATGTTGAATAATAATAAGTTGCAAGTTTTTTGAGGCTGTTTGTCATTTCGGGGCGGTCGATCTCTTCGCAAGAAATCTTATTTTATTTATTCCGCTGAAAATCAGACAATAAGAACACCGAACAAACAGATTGAATTAAAAATTTGAGATAAATGTTGGATTAAAAAAATTGCATAATTGGATTTATTTCTCAAAAAATCACATCACAACAATTTACGAGAATTGAAATATAATATACAGATATACAGCGTGTTACAAAAATAGGGGGGGGTAATTCGGGAAGAAAAAAACAAGAAAAAGATTTGTTTTTCAGTATTATTTTTCTAACTTTGCAAGCGGAAAGTAGATTTCTTGCGAAGAGACCTACTTTCTTTTTTTATTTGATGGTGGGGCCTGAGAAAAAGGGCGGTTCAATTCAAAATTCAAAATTCAAAATTGATTTGTAAGACGTAGGAAAAAGGGGCTGTCTAACAAGTCCTAAAAAATGAAAATCGCCCCCGTCAGATGCACTTCTGGCGGGGGTGAAATCGTTAGAATTAGACTTGTTGGACAGCCCCTTTTCTGTTAATTGCTCATTTCTAATTGCTCATCGACACAGCTCTTTATCTGAGTCGCCGAATCAGCATTTGGTTGGCGGCGTCGATAATCGAGTTTTCGAGCGACGCCAAGTAGATTTCGGTTGTCTTTTGGGAGTTGTGGCCCAGGCCGGCGCTGATGACCGAAAGGGGGATGTTGTGCTTGCGGGCAGCCGTGGCCCAGCTGTGGCGCGAGGTATAGGAGGTCAGCCGGCACTCCTCGGGCAGCCTTTCGGAGAGTTTCGAGAGTTGTCGGTTGTAGTTGTTTAGGGCGCTGCGGTAGCGTCGGAAGTCGCGCTCGGGGTCGTCGCCCTTGAGAATCGGAAAGAGGTAGGGGCTCTCCTCGTTGCACGATTCATACTTCTCGATGATCTGCCGAATAGGCCCCTCGACGCGAATCAGCAGCGGTTGGTGGGTCTTTTGGCGGGCATAGCGGATGGTGTTGTCGCGAATCTCGCTTTTGCGCAGATGGGCTACGTCGATAAAGGCCATGCCGCGGGTGCAGTAGCTGAAGATAAAGAGGTCGCGGGCGAACTCCAGGGGCGAACCTTTGGGCAGCCGCATGTGCTTCAGGCGGGCGATGAGTCGCTCGTCGATGGCACGCTTTCCGGTGCGGTCGACACCCGTATAGACGTGGTGGAAGGGGTGGTCGCGCCGTGTAAGACGTTGGGCGGCTGCCTTGTTGTAGACGGCTCGCCAGATGCGCATGTGGAAGCTGATGGAGTTGCGCAGCATCCCCCGCCGAATCAGCCAGGTGTTGTAGCGTTGTACCAGGCTCTCGTTCAGGGCTCGGAAGGGGATATCCGTACCGCCCAAAAAGCGGGTGAGGCTGTTGCGTGCCCGCTCGTAGTTCAGGGCCGTGCCGAGGCGGTTGTTGCGTTTGAGCTGACGAATCTGTCGCTCCATAAACTCAAGGACATAGACCTTGTCATTTCGCTCCCGAATCTGTTCGGAAATCATTTTTTCTTTCTCCATAAATTTTAAGATGCTGTTAATGAATGTGGGAGAAAGAAACAAAAATTTGGGAGGGCCCATCCGATTTTGAGCCCTTTTTCTCTCTTTTTTAGGCAAAAAGCAAAAATAATTGCTCGCTTTTGGGTGGGGATTTTGAAAAATGTGTACCTTTGCGCCGCCGCTAAGGAACGCAGCGATTGCGAAGCCGATGCGGAAGTAAAAAAATAAGAAGATGAAAGAGTTTAAGAAAGATTCGACGCTGGCTCGTTTTGGTCGTGATAAACGAGCGCGAACCACCACCACAACCACCGAGCGCGTCGAGCGCCGTCCGCGTGTGCAGCACGAGAGCTCCGATGCGGATTTCCGTCAGGCCCGCACCAAGCGTGCCTCCTTCAATCCCCACTTTACCGAGGACAACCGTCCCAACTTCGAGCGACCGCAGCGTGCGGCCGGCGACCGCCCTGCGTTTGGTCGCAAGCCCCAGGCCGGAGGTAAGTTTGCCGGCAAGAAGAGTTTCGGTTTCGGCGACCGCTCGGAGCGTTTTGAGCGCAACGACCGCTCGGAGCGCAACGACCGCCCCGCCTATGGTGAGCGCAGCTTTGCGGGCAAGAAGTTCTCGGCTTCGAAGAACTTTGGAGGTCGCAAGCCGCAGTTCGGCCGCGACGACAAGCCCAAGAGCTATCCCAAGTATGACCCCAACAAGCAGGTGGGCGAAATGCGCCTGAACCGCTATGTGGCCCAGTCGGGTATCTGCTCGCGCCGCGAGGCCGACGACTTCATTGCCGCCGGTTTGGTATCGGTCAATGGCGTGATTGTCACCGAGCTGGGAACCAAGGTGATGCCTGGGGATGTCGTGAAGTTCAACGACAGCAAGATCGAGGGTGAGCACAAGGTCTACCTGGTACTCAACAAGCCCAAGGGCTACGTTACTTCGCTCGATGACCCCCACGCCGAGAAGACCGTCATGGAGCTCGTCAAGGGCGCCTGCACCGAGCGTATCTACCCCGTAGGTCGCCTCGACAAGAACTCGCTGGGTCTGCTTCTGTTTACCAACGACGGCGATATGACAAAGCAGCTCTCGCACCCCGCCTACCAGAAGAAGAAGATCTACCAGGTAACCCTCGATAAGCCCCTCACGCGTGCCGATATGGACCAGATTGCCGAGGGTGTAGTTCTCGAGGATGGAGAGATTCATGCCGACGAAATCTCCTACGTCAAGGATAACAAAAAGGAGGTGGGCATCGAGATTCACTCGGGTCGCAACCGCATCGTGCGTCGCATCTTCGAGTACCTGGGCTACTCGGTTCAGAAGCTCGACCGCGTCTACTATGCCGGTCTTACCAAGAAGAACCTCAAGCGCGGACAGTGGCGTTTCCTTACTCGTGAGGAGGTGGAGCGTCTGAAGTCGGGCCGCTACGAGTAAAAATTATTTTGAGGGGCGATTTCGGCGCTATGTCAAATCCGGTGTGAAGGTCACATACCTTAAGTATGCTCCCTCCACCCCGAATTTGCCAAGCCTTGAAATCTCCTCCTCAAAAGTAATTTTTACATTATGAGGTGAGGGGCGATTTTAATTAGGAATTAGGAATTAGGAATTAGGAATTAGGAATTAGGAATTAGGAA
>CAYRPL010000114.1:0-5587 GCA_964426045.1 uncultured Alistipes sp.
GTATTGTCGTTGATCCTTTATTTTGCACTTCGGTTGTGAATGTGCTCAATTATTTAATGGGATTTATGGGAGTTGGGAGGTTAAAAGTTGTAAGATTTTTTCCATATTTCCTATATCCCTCCTATCTCCCACACCTCCCACAATTATTTAATGGGATTTATGGGAGTTGGGAGGTTTAAAAGTTGTAAGATTTTTTCCATATTTCTTATATCTCTTCTGTCTCCCACACCTCCCACAATTATTTAGTAGGATTTATGGGAGTTGGGAGGTTAAAAGTTGTAAGATTTTTCCCATATTTCCTATATCCCTCCTATCTCCCACACCTCCAACAATAATTGTGAATTGTGAATTATGAATTATGAATTGTTCGAAGCCATTCGAGCAGCGTTTGTTGCCACTGCTTTTTGTAGGGGAGGCTTTCGCGGATGCCCCAGCCGTGGCCGCCCGTGGGGTAGATGTGCATCGAGGCACGTTGTCCCTGGGCTTTCAGGGCGTTGTAGTAGCGTGTCGAGCTGATGGGCGGCACCGAGCGGTCGTCGTCGGAGAGCAGCAGCAGCGTGGGGGGTGTGAGCGAATCGACCCGCTCTTCGAGCGAGTAGCGACGGCTCAACTCCTCAGTGCGCCCCTTGCCCAGCAGGTTGTCAAACGAACCGCGGTGACAGAGCCCCTGCTCGGAGGTGATGACGGGGTAGAAGAGGATGGTGAAGGCGGGGCGGATGGCACCCATGGTCGAGGTCATGGCTGCGAGGTGACCTCCGGCCGAGAAGCCGCAGATACCCACCTTATCGGCCTCAAAGCCCCACTCCGAGGCGTGCTGCTGCATCACTCGCAGCGCCTCGACGGCATCCTCCAACGGGACCTCGGGGTGGGAGTTGGGCATGCGGTATTTCAGCACCGCCGCCGTGACCCCCTGACTTGCCAACCACTGCCCAAATAGAAATCCTTCGTGGTCCATCGCCAGGCGCACGTAGCCGCCACCCGGGCAGAGAACCACGGCCTGACCCGTCGCCTTTTGGGGGTCGGCCTTGAAGAGGTATAAGACGGCCTCCTGCGTGTGGGCGATGCGGTGGGGCTCCTGCTCCACTTCGGGGCCTGTGAGGTGGTTGGAGTGGGGGGCCGTAGAGTTATCCCAGAGTCGCAGGGTGAGGTCCTGGTTATAATTTTGGGCGTAGCCGGCAAAGGCCACACCCAAAATCAGAAGCGTTAAAACAAGGAGTCGTTTCATCACACTACAATGTTGATAATCTTACCCGGTACGACGATGACCTTCTTGGGGGCCTTGCCCTCGAGCCACTTTTGGGCCTCCTCGGCCGTTATGACGTCGGCCTGAATATCGGCCGGTGTGAGCGAGAGGGGGTATTCGCGCTTGAAGCGCAGCTTGCCGTTCACCGAGACGGGATACTCGAAGCTCTGCTCCACGAGCCACTGCTCCTCGAAGGTGGGGAAGGCAGCATCGCAGACCGTGGTCTGGTGACCCAGGGCCTCCCACAGCTCCTCGCAGATATGGGGTGCGAAGGGGGCCAGCAGGGCGGTCAGGGGCTCCAGCACACGACGCTTGTGGCAGTTGCCCAACTCATTCAAACAAATCATAAAGGCTGCCACCGAGGTATTAAACGAGAAGTTTTCGATGTCTTCGCCTACCTTTTTGATGCACTTGTGCAGGGCCTTCATCTCGGCCTTTGTCGGCTCCTCATCCACGACGGCGAAGTTGCCCTCCTTGTCGGTGAAGAGCTTCCAGAAGCGGCGCAGGAACTTGTGTACACCGTCAATACCATTCGTATCCCAGGGCTTCGACTGCTCGAGCGGGCCGAGGAACATCTCGTACATACGCAGCGTGTCGGCGCCGTAGTTCTCGACGATGTAGTCGGGATTTACGACGTTGAACATCGATTTCGACATCTTCTCGATGGCCCAGCCGCAGATGTACTTGCCATCCTCCAAGATGAACTCGGCATCGCGGAACTCGGGTCGCCAGGCACGGAAGGCATCCAGGTCGAGCACATCGTTCTTCACGATATTGACATCGACGTGAATCTCCTGGGTCTCATACTCCGATTTCAGGTTCAGCGAGACAAATTTGTTGGTCCCTACGACACGGTAAACGAAGTTCGAGCGGCCCTGAATCATACCCTGGTTCACGAGCTTCTTGAAGGGCTCCTGCTCGCAGACATAGCCTAAGTCGTAGAGGAACATATTCCAGAAACGCGAGTACATCAAATGGCCCGTAGCGTGCTCGATACCACCTACATAGAGGTCTACATTGCGCCAATACTCGTTGGCCTGCTTCGAGACCAAACCCTCGTGGTTGTGGGGATCCATATAGCGCAGGTAGTAGGCCGACGAACCGGCAAATCCGGGCATCGTCGAGAGCTCAAAGGGGTAGCCTTCGGCAGTGTGCCACTCCTTGACACGGGCCAAGGGGGGCTCACCCTCGGCCGTGGGGCCGAAGTCCTTGATGGCGGGCAGGGTCAGGGGCAGCTCCTCCTTCTTCAGGGGGTAGGCCACATCCTCCTTGTAGTAGATCGGGAAGGGTTCGCCCCAGTAGCGCTGACGCGAGAAGATGGCGTCACGCAGGCGGTAGTTGATGAGCTTCTTACCTAAGCCACGGCGCTCGACCTCCTCAAACATGAGGGGAATCGCCTCGGTTACATCCTTTCCGGTCAGGAAATCCGAGTTGATCATCTTACCCGACTTGGCGTCATACGAGGCCTGCTCGATGTTACCACCCTCGACCACGGGGATAATCTCCAGCCCGAAGTGACGGGCAAAGGCCCAGTCGCGCGAGTCGTGCGCCGGTACGGCCATGATGGCACCCGTGCCGTAGCCGGCCAATACATAGTCCGAAATGAAGATGGGAATCGCTTTGCCGGTGAAGGGGTTGATGGCGTAAGAGCCGGTCCTGACGCCCGTTACACGCTTGGTTTCGGCAATGCGCTCACGCTCCGAGCGCTTCTTGGCCTGCTGAATGTAGGCCTCGACCTCGGCCTGCTGCTCGGGGGTGGTGAGCTCCTCGACCCACTCGTGCTCGGGGGCAATCACCATAAAGGTTACACCAAAAATCGTATCGGGGCGTGTGGTGAAGATCTCTAATTTGCGGTCGGAGTTCTGCACATCGAAGAATACCTGGGCACCCACCGAGCGACCAATCCAGTTGCGCTGAATCTCCTTCAGCGAGTCGCTCCACTCCAACTTCTCCAAGCCATCCAGCATGCGCTGGGCGTAGGCCGTCACACGCAGCAGCCACTGCTTCATGCGCTTCTGCTCTACGGGGTGACCGCCACGCACCGAAAGTCCGTCTTTCACCTCGTCGTTGGCCAGCACCGTACCCAAGGCGGCACACCAATTGACCATCGTATCGGCACGGAAGGCCAAGCGGTAGTTCTGCAACACCTGCTCCTGCTCGGCCTCCGACATCGTATGCCACTCTTCGGTCGTGAGCTTCAGCTCCGAGGTCTGAGCGGCATCCAACCCCTCGGTTCCGTGGGCCGCCAGGTGCTCCTTGAGCTCCGCAATGGGGCGTGCCTTCTGCACCGAGTTGTCGTACCAGTGGTCGAACATCTCCAAGAAGGCCCATTGGGTCCAATGGTAGTACTCGGGCTCACAGGTGCGCACCTCACGGTTCCAATCAAACGAGAAGCCAATCTTGTCCAACTGCTCGCGGTAGCGGTTGATATTCTGCTCGGTGGTCACTGCGGGGTGCTGACCCGTCTGAATGGCATACTGCTCGGCCGGCAGACCAAAGGCATCGTAGCCCATCGGGTGCAGCACATTAAATCCCTTCTGACGCTTGTAGCGGGCGTAGATATCCGAGGCGATGTAGCCCAGCGGGTGTCCGACGTGCAGACCCGCACCCGAGGGGTAGGGGAACATGTCGAGTACATAAAACTTCGGACGCGCGGGGTCCACCTCCACACGGTAGGTGCCACGCTCCTTCCAGCGCTGCTGCCACTTGGCCTCCAACGATTTGAAACTGTATTCCATAGTCTGTTTTGGTTTTATTCTCTTTCTAACCGACAAAGGTATAAAATAATTCATAATTCATAATTCAAAATTCAAAATTATTTTGTGGGCAGTAGGAGCAATTTAATTAGCAATTAGGAATTAGGAATTAGGAATTAGGAATTAGGAATTAGGAATTAGCAATTACCCCCCCCAATTTTCTCTGTTCTCTCTGTTCTCTCAGTCTTCTCAGTCTTCTCAGTCTTCCCTGTCCTCGTATTTTGTGGAATTATAGGAGCTGTTCTTAATTTGGAAAATTGTGAATTGTGAATTGTGAATTGTGAATTGATTTTCACCCTATTACACCCTACACTATAAGCAAACGCTTATCAAATATAGAAAACCATAAGTAAAAAGAATCGCTGTTTGGGGCGAAAAGGGCAGAAATGCGCGAAAATCAGTGCAAAAAGATGGTTATATGTTTGTTATTTCGGATTTTTTGCGTACCTTTGCAGTCTGAATTAAGGGGTAATAGTGCCCGTTGATGAGGGGTAAGGTGCTGAGATTTAGCGGGTTCAGGGCGTTGAAGCGTGGCTGGCGAAGCGGTTGAGGACTTTACAAAAGCAAGAAAAAACGAAATCGGGGTCGTAAAACGCCCGAAACGACCAAGGGGCCGGTTGTAAAAGAAGAGCTCCGCAAACAAAGAAAAACGAAATCGGGGTCGTAAAACACCCGAAACGAGTAAAAATAATTAACAAATTAAAGGACAAAATGCCAACTATTCAACAGTTAGTAAGAAACGGTCGAGTAAGCCAGGTCGAGAAATCGAAGTCGCCGGCACTCGCAGCGTGTCCCCAGCGCCGCGGCGTATGTACCCGTGTGTACACCACTACGCCGAAGAAGCCCAACTCGGCTATGCGTAAGGTAGCGCGTGTAAGATTAACGAACGGCAAGGAGGTGAACGCCTACATCCCGGGCGAAGGCCACAACTTGCAGGAGCACTCCATCGTACTGGTTCGTGGTGGTCGTGTGAAGGACCTCCCCGGTGTACGTTACCACCTGGTACGCGGTGCGCTCGACAGTGCAGGTGTAGACGGTCGTCGTCAGCGTCGTTCGAAGTATGGTGCCAAGCGCCCCAAGGCAGGTGCAACGGCCGCAAAGAAGAAGTAACAAAGAGAAAAACTTTTAGTTCAAAACAAAATGAGAAAAGCTAAGCCAAAGAAGCGAATTCTACTTCCGGACCCCAAGTTCAACGACGTGATGGTTACGCGCTTCGTGAACAATTTGATGCTGGATGGTAAGAAGAGTATTGCCTATGAGATTTTCTACAACTCGCTGGAGCTCGTAGGTAAGAAGATGAAGGATGCTGATAAATCTCCCCTGGAGGTCTGGAAACAGGCTCTGGAGAACATCACGCCCCAAGTCGAGGTAAAGTCGAAGCGTATCGGTGGCGCGACGTTCCAGGTTCCTATGGAGGTTCGTCCCGAGCGCAAGATTTCGATTTCAATGAAAAACCTTGTCCTTTACTCGCGCAAGCGTTCGGGTAAGTCGATGGCAGAGAAACTCTCGGGTGAGATTGTAGACGCCTACAATCAGATGGGTGCCGCCTTCAAGCGTAAGGAGGAGATGCACCGCATGGCCGAGGCCA
>CAYRPL010000115.1:0-5579 GCA_964426045.1 uncultured Alistipes sp.
GCACCTCACCCGGGGCATCCTCGGCCGTGAGCCACGAAACGAACTTGTCGGCCGTCAGGGGGTATTGGTCCCAACCCTGGTTCGAGAAGCGGAAGGCGATATCGTCCGAGAGCTTATAGTTGCGCAGCAAGAGGCGCAGCTTCTGGTCGATGGCATTGGCGTAGGTGTAGTTGGGCGACTTCCAACCCAGGATGTGGCGGGCACCCTCGGCCAGCATGGTCTTGTAGCCCATCTCGGCCACCATGGCACCAATCTCGTCCGAGTAGATGAGCTCCGTATTGCGGAAGGCGGTGGGCTTAACACCAAACTCCTTCTTGATGGTCTTGGCGTGGAGCTTCACCTGCTGCTCGAAATCCTCCTTCGAGGCCAGAGCGGCCAGCGAGTGGGAGTAGGTCTCGGCCAGGAACTCGACGCAACCCGTCTCGGCCAGCTCGCGGAACGAATCCAGCACCTCGGGGACGTAGGCACGGAACTGCTCGATGGCCGTACCGGTAATCGAGAACGAGCAGCGGAACTTGCCCTCATGCTCTTTAATCAGGTTCAGCAGCAGCGCATTCATCGGCAGGTAGCACTGGCGGGCCACCTTCTGCATAATCGAGCGGTTGAGCATATCGTCCAGATAGTTGTGGTCCTTGCCCATATTGAAGAAGCGGTACTTCTTCAGACGCCAGGGCTGGTGCACCTGGAAGTATAAACATACAGTCTTCATATCTCTACTTTTTACGTTTTATTCACTTAGGTTGGTTTAGTTTTTAGGCCTTGGGGTCGTCGATGGCTGCCTGGTAGACATCCTTAATCTTGGCAGCAGCGTTGTTCCACTTCAGGTGGGTAACCTCCTCCAAGCCCTTCTCGGCGAACATCTTATTGAGGCTCGGGTAGGTCACCAGACCATAGATGGCATCGGCCATGGCATCCACATCCCAATAGTCGACCTTCACAGCGTAGTCCAGCACCTCGGCCACACCACTCTGCTTGGAGATAATCACCGGCACATTCGAGCGCATAGCCTCGAGGGGCGAGATACCGAAGGGCTCCGAAACCGAGGGCATCACATAGACATCCGAGAGTTGGAACATCTTATCCACATCGTCACCTCGAAGGAAGCCCGTAAAGTGGAAGCGGTCCGAGATACCCAGACGGGCCACGCGACGAATCACATGGTTCATCATATCGCCCGAACCGGCCATCACGAAACGCACGTTGGGCACACGCTTCAAGACCTTGGCTGCAGCCTCCACGAAGTAGTCGGGGCCCTTCTGGAAGGTGATACGACCCAGGAAGGTGACAATCTTATCCTTCACACCACGCTCGGGGAGTGTGGTCTCCTTATTCGTGAAGCGCACAGCGTTGTGTACCGTTACCACACGCTCGGCGGGTACGGCATACTTGTCGATGATGATGTTGCGCGTGAGGTTCGAGACGGCAATCACACGGTCGGCGGCGTGCATACCCGTACGCTCAATCTCATAGACACGCGTGTCGATGTTGTCCACCGAACCACGGTCAAACGAGGTGGCGTGCATGTGAACCACCAAAGGCTTACCCGACACACGCTTGGCAGCGATACCGGCGTAGTAGGTGAGCCAATCGTGGGCGTGAATCACATCGAACTGACCCTCCAGATCCTTGGCTACCTGGGCGGCAACCATGGCATAGCGGGCAACCTCCTCCATCAGGTTGGCGCCATACTTACCCGAGAAGGTGTAGCGCTGCGACCAGACATCACCCGTCTCCCAAGCCTTTTGGCCGGTCTTCTGGTACTCGTCGTGGTAGCTCTCGAACTCCTCGGGCGAGATGTAGGGAACCATATTCGAGTCGATGTGAATAAAGGTCATCTTCTTGATGATATCCTCGGCTCCCGACGACACATCGCCATAGAGAGCCTCGACATCGCTGGCATTGACCACCTTCACAAAGCGCTGGTCCTCATCGCCCGACGCCTTCGGCATCACGAAAATCACTTCGACATCGTTGCGAGCCAGGCCGCGCGTCATTCCGTAACACGCCGTACCCAGACCTCCTGCGATGTGGGGAGGAAACTCCCAACCAAACATTAAAACTCTCATATTTCTACTTTTTTGTCGTTTTTCTGCTTACCGTTTTCGAGGAGGCCTTCTTCTCCGTCTTCTTCACCGTCTTCTTCTCCTCCTTTTCAAGCTTTGCGGCCACCTTGCGGGTGCGCTTGGCCTTCGGGGCCTCAACCGAGGCTCCATGCTCGGCAGCCATGCGGCAGATTTCGAGCACGGCACCCACCGACCAGGCCTGAGACATCGAGCCCTTAGGCGTGTAGGGAGGATCGGAATCGTAGACCTCATTGACCGAACCGATGCAGTAGGCCTGAATATCCTCCTCAAAGCCGGCGATAATCTCTTGAGCCTCGTTCAGGAACTTGTCGCCCATGATATCGAAGCAGGTCTTCACATAGAAGGTCAGAGGCCAAATCCACACCGTACCATTCTTGCCGGCGATATCACGCTGACGCTGATCGCCCTCGATGGTACCCTTGTAGAGCGGGTTGCGGGGCGAGAGCGAGCGCAGGCCGCGCGGCGTAAGCAGGTGCTGGCGTACCACCATCAGCACGCTTACAATCTGCGACTCGTCGAGCATCTTATAATTCAGACCGCAGGCAATCATCATATTGGGTCGGATGTAGCTGTTCACCTCACCCGGATTGACATAGTCGGCCAGATAGCCCTCCTCCTTGAGCCAGAACTTCTCTACGAACGATGCTTTGGTCTTGGCCGGAACGGACTCCCAAGCCTCCACAAAGGCCTTATCGCCCGCCTCGCGGGCCAAGTCGAGCGTATAGCACAGGGCGTTATACCACAGAGCCTGAATCTCCACGGCATAACCGGCACGCTGCGTGACGGGCTCGCCATCAACCAGCGAATCCATCCAGGTCAGGGCCTTGCGGTCGGCAGCAGCCCATACTAAGCCGTTGTCGTGCATCACCACAGCACCGCCAATGCCGCGCTTGTAGGCCTGAAGAATCGACTTCATCACCTCACCGTAGCGGTTCCAAATCTCCTTCGAGCCGATATTGTGCTCCAGCTCCTGCAGGGTGCGGAAGAGCCACAGCGGAGCATCGGCGGCCACAGCTGCCGAGGCCGAGCCGGCGAAGTCGCCATCCTGCATATCGCGAATCATCGTATCCAAAATATCGAAGCAGTCCTCCTTGTAGCCCTGCTCGAGCACCACGCCCGGCAACGACTGCAGGGTCTGACGACCAATCACGCCAAACCAGGGATAGCCGGCAATCATCTCGGTACGGTTACCCGGGCGACGAATCACAAACTGACGTGCCGAGTGGTGCAGACACGACAGGAAGTCCTCCTTGTGGGTGCGACGGGCAATCTGCTGGGCAAAGAGCTCCTCAATCTCCTTGGGCGAGGACATCTCCTCCACCGAAGCCGAGAAGATTATCGTATCACCCTTCTTGATATCCACCTCGAAATAACCCGTGGTCAGAAGATCCTCATGGCTCTCATAGCCACGAAGCGCCTCCTGCGGATACTCGAAATCGTAGTACCAATCGGGGGCTGCCACAAACTCGGCATCGGGGCGGTTGGTCTGCAGGTGCAGCCAGGGGTACCCCTCATACAGACGACTCTTCACACCGCAAGGGATGGGCAGCGAGCGGCCGTTGGCCTCCATATTGGCCTTCGAGAGGGCGTGCTTGTCGCGATAGGCGAAGAAGGGGCGCAGACGAAGCTTGGTGGCGGAGTGTGCATCCACCAACGTATAGCGAATCATCAGCTGGGTGCGCTTGTGAATCCACAAGAGCTCCTTCTTCAGAATCACACCTCCGACACGATAGGTAATCGTGGGGGTCGGGGTGTAGACAAAATCGGTGATGTACTTGTGACCACGGGGCTCGTAGATACCGCGGAAGCGGTGGAGCGCCAAATTGAAAGACTGATCGTGCTGCACGATGGTCTCGTCGAGCGAGGAGAGCAGAACACAGGTGCGGTCGCTCTGGTCAATGGGAGCTACCATCAATCCGTGGTATTTGCGCGTATTGCAGCATACAATAGTGGTACTCATGTAGCCTCCACGGCGGTCGGTGGCGAGCATCTCACGCTGGAGCGAATACTCCAGATTGCCCAACTCGCTTTTGTCGAATGTAAGTGCTGACATATGGATTATTTAGGTTTTCTTTCGTAAAGGTACAAAATTTTCTTATTCCCCGCACCTCTTTTTCTTAAAATTTCATTTTCCGAACATTAAATCGTATTTTTTAGGAGAAAATTTTCATAATCAGCGGGGGAGAGCCGGGCGTTAGGGGGGGGGCAATTCAAAATTCAAAATTCAAAATTCAAAATTCAAAATTCAAAATTGGGCTGGGAGAACTGAGGAAACTGAGGGAAGTGAGGGAAGTGAGGGAAGTGAGGAGTACTGGGGAATTTTTAGGGGTAATAGAGGCATTAGCGGCGGCAGGGATAAATTCCTAATTCCTCATTGCTCACTACTCATTGCTCACTACTCATTGCTCACTACTCATTACTCATTACTAATTACTAATTACTCATTGCTAATTACTCATTGCTCATTAAACCAACTGCTGCCTTCTGACAAAAATAATTTCGATTTTATAGGAGCAGATTTTACCATAACGAAGTTTGCCCCGGATGGGACATACTTTCGTATTTCCCATTCGGGGCAAACAAGGCAGGGTGAAATATGCCCTATAAAATCGGAATTATGCCCATTTAACGAGCGCAAAATCCATACGATGCGGCAGACGCGGGTTCTGCGGGAAGATACGCAGAGCGCAGTCGAAGGTACCGGCATGGTCGGGGGTGTAATCCAGGGTGTAGGTTACAACCGAACCCTCAACCTTCGCACGCTTGAGCTCGATGGTCTTGAGCACGTTGGCAGCGTGGCCGAACTCGATCTGGTTGGCAATTACCAGCTCGACACCTATATCCTCGGGCTTGAGGTTGTCGATATTGACAGCCACCTCGAAGTGGTACTGCGAGCCTACATAGATGGCCTCATTGGTGTCGCGTACACGCTGTACGTCTACCACCTTGACCTTATCCCAGGCAGCCGAAACCTTGCGCTTCCAAGCGGCAATCTCGCGGGCCATCATATAGTCACCGGCTACGATCTCACGCTTGCGGTCGCGGAGCTTGTAGTAGAAGCGATCCTCGTAGTCCACCAGCTGGCGGTTCATCGTAAAGTTCGAGGCGATGTCGGCGATACACTTCTTAATCGAACCCACCCACTCGTAGGGGATGTTCTCGTAGTTGCGACGGTAGTACTTGGGAGCAATCTCCTCCTCGATGGTGTTGTAGATCATCTCGGCGTCGAGCTCATCCTGGAACTTCTGGTCGGCATAGGTGCGCTCCATGGGCAGCATCCAGCCGGCGCCCTCCTTGTAGCCCTCAACCCACCATCCGTCGAGCACCGAGAACTGCATAACACCGTTCATTACGCACTTCTCGCCCGAAGTACCCGAAGCCTCCAAGGGTCGGGTCGGGGTGTTCAACCATACATCGACACCCTGTACCATCTTGCGAGCCAGCTCTGTGCCCATCATGATCAGCTGCGTGAAGGTTTGCAAGATGAAGGACGTG
>CAYRPL010000116.1:0-5495 GCA_964426045.1 uncultured Alistipes sp.
AGGCTCAAACAAAAAAAGACCTGCCTAACATTTTTTAATTGTTAGACAGGCCCTTGTTGGTTTTAAGGTTAGCGGAAGCAAATGCCGCCTTATCACGGCAAATGCCTATCACAAAAAAATCAATTATTCGGAAACTTTATCTCCGTCATAAGCCCACTTCACATAAACCGAGCCCCAGGTGAATCCGCCACCGAAGGAGGCAAGAATCAGGTTGTCGCCCTTGCGAAGTGCATTCTCATAGTCGTAGAGACACGAGGGAATCGTCGCCGCCGTGGTGTTTCCGTTGCGGTCGATGTTGATCATGCAGCGCTCACGACCCAGACCCATACGGCGGGCAGTGGCGTCGATGATGCGGAGGTTGGCCTGGTGGGGAACCAGGTAGCGGATATCCTCGGACTTGAGGTGGTGACGCTCCATCATCTCAATCGAGACATCGGCCATGCTCGATACAGCGTGCTTGAAGACAGCCTGACCATCCTGCGTGATGGTGTGCCAATTCTTCTCGAGGGTCTCCTTCGAGGCGGGATAGCGCGAGCCTCCTGCCTTCATGTGGAGGTGAACCTCACCCGAGCCGTCGGAGTGGAGAATCGAATCGACGATACCATAGCCCTGCTTATTGGGCTCGAGCAGCACGGCGGCAGCTCCGTCACCGAAGATGGGGCAGGTATTGCGATCCTTGTAGTCTACAATCGAAGACATCTTGTCGGCTCCCACCACGATAACCTTCTTGCAGAATCCGGTCTCGATGTACTGGGCACCCGTGGTGAGTGCAAAGAGGAAGCCGCTGCAAGCCGCCGAGACATCGTAGGCAAAGGCGTTCTTGCAACCCGCCTGATCGGCAATCAGGTTGCCGGTCGAGGGGAAGAACATATCGGGGGTTACGGTGGCGCAGATCACCAGGTCGATATCCATGGGATTGACGTGGGTCTTCTCCAGCAGGTTCTTGATGGCACGCGCACCCATATAGGAGGTACCCAACCCCTCACCCTTGAGGATGTGACGGGTCTTGATTCCGATGCGGGTCATGATCCACTCATCGGAGGTGTCAACCATACGGCTCAGCTCTTCGTTGGTCAGCAGGTAGTCGGGCATCCAGCACCCGACGCCTGTGATAGCAGCAGTAATTTTCTTCATTAACGTTACTTATTTGTTCTCAAATACGCCCCGCAGACGAGCCGTGAAATCAGCCTTGGCCACCTGCTCGGTGGTGCGTATCATACTCTTGATGGCCAGGGGGGTCGAGCCTCCGTGACCAATAACAACGGGGTGGTTGATGCCCAATACGGGGGTACCACCCACGTTCTCATAGTTCATTGCCTCCCAGAATTTGTTGTTTCCTCCCAGGGCTTTGTTGATGCGGTAGAGACCCTCGGCCATCTTGAGTACCACGTTGCCTACGAAGCCATCGCAGATGATTACGTCGGCAATCTTGCCCGAGAAGATGTGCGAGCCCTCGACATTACCTACAAAGTTGAAGCCGCCGGCCTGCTTCATCATCTCGTGTACAGCCTTGGCCTGGGCATTACCCTTGGCCTCCTCCTCACCGATGTTGAGCACCGCAACGCGGGGATTCTCAATACCAAAGACCGTCTGGGCGTAGATCGAGCCAATCAGACCATACTGAACCAGCACCTCGGGTTTGCAATCCACATTCAGACCGACGTCGAGCAGCAGCGCGGGACGGCCCGAGATGGTGGGAACCGGCGAGGAGATGGTGGGGCGAATCACGCCCTCAACAGGTTTCGAGGCGTACATCGAGCCTACCATCATCGCTCCGGTACTTCCGGCGCTTGCGAAGCCGTCGATGAGTCCCTTGGCCAGGTAGCCGAAACCGACCGTGATGCTCGAATTGCTCTTGGCCTGGAAAGCCTTGGCGGGGTGGTCACCCATCTCGATAACTTCGGTCGTGGCTACGATATCGAAGCGCTCGGCCGGGCAGCCCTCCTGAGCAAGGATTTTCAGGATCTGCTCCTTATCACCAAAGAGCACGATACGACTCTCTGTGCCAATCTCTTCGAGTGCCATAATGGCACCTTTCACGGCTGCTTCGGGGGCAAAATCACCGCCCATTGCATCTACACCAATCTTCAACATAATAAGTGGGATTCATTCAACATAAAAAAGGGTGTTGCACGGTGGTATTCCCGGACCGTGCAACTTTTACTCACCGAGGAGCCTATTCGGCAGCCTTCTTCTCGATGGCCAACTTGCCGCGGTAGAAACCGCACTCGGGGCAAACGCGGTGGTAGAGCACCGGAGCTCCGCAGTTCGAGCAAACAACAACCGTAGGTACAACGGCCTTGTAGTGAGTTCTTCTCTTGTCGCGACGAGTCGACGACACTTTGTGTTTAGGATGTGCCATTTTCTATTTAAAATTTTAGTTTAGTACTTCTATTTTTGTTTATCGCTTTTTAGGGCTGAAGGTAAATCTTGTTGCCCGCCGACTCGGTTTGTTGGGGTAATAGGGGTCCCCGGGGTGCTAATCCTTAACCGAGAGGCGCCGCAGCTGCGGATGTTGCCTTCGCTCTATTTTTTCTCCTCCATCTGTGCCTTCAGGGCCGCAAGCTTCGCCTTGGCATCCTCCGAGAGGGTCGCAGGCTCCTCCTGCGCCTCGGCCTCGGCCTCCATGCGCTCGAAATCCTCGGCCGAAATCATCTGAAAATGCTTCAGCATCTCGGGATTACACTCACCCTCGGGGTGTACACGCTGCATGGGCAACGAGAGGATGATACTCTCGTAGATGTAGGCCGCCAAATCGACCACATCCTCCGAGGGGTGCAGCCACAGCACCTCGCCATCGTACTCACCGGGCTCGTCGGAGAACTTGACCACCAGATTGCCCTCATAGGCAATCGGTATTCGGCAATCCTCCAGACAGCGGTCGCACATCACCTCCACCCAGCCGGCAATCTCTACCTGCATATCGAGCATCGTCTCCAGGCGACGCAACTCTACACGCACATCGCACTCGCCATGCTCGATTTCCGGGCACTCAAAGGCCTCAAAAAGCGAACTATCCACCTTAAAATCATAGGTATAGACCCCCGCTTTCAGCCCTTTGAAAGGTATCAAAAACTCTTTTTCCACGTTCATTTATACGCAGTTAGTGCGCAAAGGTACGCATTTTTCGCAAAATAGCCAAGTTTTTTTCCGATTTCGTTCCATTTTCCCCTCATTTTGGCCCTACACAGCCGAAAATCGGCAGAAAATCGCTATCTTCGTGGCAAAGAAAAGCAATACCATGAAATCAACAACTTACACCCTGACCATCCGGTGCGACCACCCCGCCTACGCAAACTGCGATCTGCTGCTCACGGCCCGCGGTTTCGACGAGCAGGGGAACCCCTGCGGCTTCTACTCCCTGAATCAGAGCGCCGCCGACTGCCCCACCCCGCGCACAAGTCGCCTGGATTGCGGGCCTTGCGCAAGTGTGAGCTGCTACCTCTACATCCTCCCCCACCAACTCCCCGAGGTGCGCGAGACCGAGCAGGTGCCCGCCTTCGAGGCCGAACTGACCCTCAGCGAGGGCCGAGAGGAGCTCCACCACCAACGATTTGTCATCAACCCCTGGGGCGGTGCCTCGCTCAGCGTGCGGTGGCCTTTGATCGATTAGTTATTAGCGGTTAGTTACTAGCAGCTATTGGCAAACAACACAAACTGACCACCGGAACCTGGATTCAAACCCCTCAAAAGGGCCTCAGCTACGCCTACTCCGAAGCCACCATCTACCTGGAAGAGGAGGCGCAAGGCAATGAGAAATGAGAAATGAACAATGGGCAATGAGAAATGAGAAATGAGAAATGAGCAATGAGAAATGGGCAATGAGAAATGGGCAATGAGAAATGGGCAATGAGAAATGATTTTTGCAACCTGCATCTCAATCTCCCTCATTTGCCCATAGGGCCCGTAGTTTTCGTGACAAATCAATTTATCACCTGACAGCCGACTATTCCAAAAGGATTTTCGGCTCCTCCCTTTGGGCAAAATTGCAAAAAAATCGACCCCGTGGCACACGATGGCACGGGGTTTGTTCGTTATCCAGTCAGCTGCGGCAGGACCGCAGTGAGGTTTCTTCATTTATTTAAGTTTGGGTTAGTAGTTAGGGGTTTCGACCCCGGAGGCAGCAGGCAATCGTGAGATTCCCTGCTGTTTTTTTTGTGTCGAAACCCCTAACTCCTTTGAGCAGATAAATCTGCTCTTCCTCCTCGCGGCTCGGCCGAGGACAAACAAGCTTGCCCTCTGCACTCGCTCCGCAGCGTCGGTTCAACCTGTGGCGCCTCTGCTGACTTATCTGCGTATTGTGTGGCAGTCATTGTTGCTCCGCAGTTGTTTTTTATCGAGCAATCTGCTGAGGTGGGCGGCAATCGTGAGATTCCCGCCTATTTTTTGTATATTATCTTAAAGTAATCAAGGATGGCTTTGTAGTTATCTTGTGCCGTTAAGCAGGTATCACGAAGATACTCCCTGATGTGAGGCCACTGTTGCAGACCTCGGTAGTAGAACATTTTAAGTTCGTCGGTGATAATGAACGGCACATGGCCATTGGCCAGGCACTCCTTAAACATTACAAGCCTGCCCACACGACCATTGCCATCCTGGAATGGGTGTATCGCCTCGAAGCGCTGGTGTAGGTCGAGAATATCATCAAACGTTTTATGCTTCTTTGAGTTATACTCTTTGAGCAATGCTTTTATCTCGCGATGCACATCTTCGGGTGCGGTGGTTTCGTTACCGCCCACCTCATTAGGCAGTTGTTTATAGTCACCAACAGCAAACCAATCTTTGCGACTATCCGAAGTGCCGGATTTTAGAATGAGGTGCAACGCTTTGATCAGGCTCTCTGTCAGTCGCTCCTCGGCCCGGTCAATGATAAGGTCGATGCATCGGAAGTGGTTGGTGGTCTCGATGATATCATCCACGCGCACACTCTCACCCTCGATACCTATTGTGTTGGTCTCGAAGATATAGCGTGTCTGGTCATGCGTCAGGCGACTGCCCTCAATGTGGTTGGAGTTATAAGTAAGGTCTATTTGTGTCTTGTGATAGATACCTCCTTTGAGTCTTGCCTCCTTCTCTTGTCGCAGAACAACGAGCAGAGGCATTGCCTTGCGCTGACGAGGTTTGCGTCCTGGCAACTCCGCATCGGCAGGGATGTTCCAAGTCTTACCCACGAGGATTGCACCCTCAATCTTTCCGAGGGCACAGCAATTACGCGCTGTGCGCTCCGAAATGCCATGCTTGGCAGCAAATGCTACAACAGAGATATAACCCATACACTACTACTATCGGCAAGTTTTCGACCGTTTTTCTGCGCAAATATAGTAATTCTTGCCGATAACGGCAAATTATAAGACAAAAAGCACCACCTTATCTCAGCATTTTTTGTCAGAAGGGGTCAGGTGCAACGCTCGACGAAGAAACCCGACGATGGGTAGTACTTTGGTACGTCCCATTGTCGGGTTTATCGTTAGCGGCCGCAGATGGCCCCTTATCAC
>CAYRPL010000117.1:0-5475 GCA_964426045.1 uncultured Alistipes sp.
TAAAATCTTTTTCAACTATTTTTCTTAATTTTGCACTTGGTCGTTGAATCTACCTAAAAAAATAATTGTGAATTGTGAATTGTAAATTGTGAATTATTTCGTATCTTTGTTAGTCAAAGAACAAAAAACTATGGCTTTTACCAAGATAGAACACTACGAAAAGGAGTATCTGGATCAGCATCACGACAGCGCTCTCAATGTGGCAGAAGGTGTTGCAGACCAGCCGATTGTGAACCCTTACTTCAAGAAGCGCAAGAAGCGCCAACTGACCATTGACGAGTATGTCGAGGGTATTTTGGCGGGTAACATCACCATCCTCTCGCAGGCCATTACGCTGGTCGAGTCGTCGAACCCCGAGCACTATGCGCAGGCCCAGGAGATTATCGAGCGTTGTCTTCCGCATGCAGGTCGCTCGGTGCGCATCGGTATTACGGGTGTCCCGGGGGCCGGTAAATCGACCTTTATCGAGGCGGTGGGCAATATGGTGACCTCGCTGAACCATAAGTTGGCCGTGCTGGCCATCGACCCCTCGTCGGAGCGCAGTGGCGGCTCGATTTTGGGTGACAAGACCCGCATGGAGACCATCTGCAACAACCCCAAGGTCTTTATCCGCCCCTCCCCTTCGGCCGGTTCGCTGGGTGGTGTGGCCCGCAAGACGCGAGAGACGGTGGTGCTGTGTGAGGCTGCCGGCTACGATGTGATCTTTATCGAGACCGTGGGTGTGGGTCAGTCCGAGACGGCCGTACACTCGATGGTGGACCTCTTTATGCTGTTGCAGATTTCGGGTGCCGGTGATGAGTTGCAGGGTATCAAGCGTGGCATTATGGAGATGGCCGATTTGATGGTCATCACCAAGGCCGATGGCGAGAATGTCCACAAGGCCGAGTTGGCCAAGACCCAATTCCAGGGGGCGTTGCGTCTCTTCCCCACTCCCGAGTCGGGCTGGAAGCCCCAGGTGCTGACCTGCTCGTCACTCGCTGGTGTCGGCTTGGAGGAGGTTTGGAAGGGCGTAGAGCAGTATCTGGACCATACGCAGGCCAACAGCTACTTCCAACACAACCGCAACCGCCAGAACAAGTATTGGATGTATGAGTCGATTAACGAGGCGCTGAAGCAGAGCTTCTACCTCAACCCCGAAATCGAGGCCCTGATTCCCGAATACGAGCAGCGTGTCTTGGAGGATAAACTCTCGTCGTTTATCGCAGCCCACGAGCTTTTGGAAAAATACTTCAAAAAGAATTAGGAATTAGGAATTAGGAATTAGGAATTAGGAATTAGGAATTAGGAACTTCTCTTATGAATAAATAAATAATGGCGGTCATCCGCCATTTTTTATTTCTCATTACTCATTGCTCATTGCTCATTACTCATTACTCATTGCTCATTACTCATTACTCATTACTCATTGCTCATTACTCATTACTCGTACCTTTCTCCCTTGAGCCATACCTCACGAATCAGCGGGGTTTGGTAGGCGTAGGGGAAGAAGGCGAGTGACGGCAGGGGCTTGGTGATGAAGAAGTTGGCCACCTTGCCTTCGGTAATTGAACCATACTCGGCGCTGGCCCCCATAGCATAGGCGCCATTGAGGGTTGTGGCGTTGAGTGACTCGGCAGGTGTCAGGCGCATACGAATCGAGCCTAAGGCCATCACCATACGCATATTACCCGAGGGCGAGGAGCCCGGGTTGTAGTCCGAGGCTAAGGCGACACCCAAGCCCGCATCGACCATCTTGCGGCACTCGGTGTAGGGCATGCCGAGGAACAGCGAGGCTCCGGGCAGACCCGTAGGCATCGTCTTTGAGCCACGCAGGCACTCAATCTCAACCTCGGTGGTGCGCTCTAAGTGGTCTACGGATTGGGCCTCGAACTCCACGCCCACCTGTACACCGCCCGAGACGGCCAGCTCGTTGGCGTGAATCTTCGGCTTGAGGCCGTGTTTCTCTCCGGCACGCAGAATCTTGGCCGTATCCTCGACCGTAAAGAAACCTTCGTCACAGAAGACATCCACAAACTCGGCAAGGCCCTCTCGGGCTACGGCGGGAATCATCTCCTCGCAGACCAAATCGACGTACTCCGACTGGCGACCTCGGTAGGCACGGCCTACGGCGTGGGCCCCCAGGAAGGTGGCCTTGACTCCGATGGGCGAGGACTCCTTGATGCGACGAATCACACGCAGCATCTTCAGTTCATCCTCGGTCGTAAGGCCATAGCCCGACTTAATCTCCACGCATCCCGTACCCATGCGGATAATCTCGTCGATGCGCTCCATCGCCTGGCGGTAGAGCTCCTCTTCGCTCGTCAAGTGCAGGCGGTCGGCCGAATTAAGGATACCTCCGCCACGCTTGGCAATCTCCTCATAGCTCAGTCCGTTGATCTTATCCAAAAACTCCTGCTCGCGGCTGCCGGCATAGACCAGGTGGGTGTGGGCATCGCAGAACGAGGGGAAGAGCCAACCCCCTTGGGCATCGACCGTTAAGTCCGCCTCGGGGCCTTCGCCCTGACCATAGGATGCAAAGCGGCCATCCTCAATCAGAAGCCAGGCGTTTTCGAGGGTTTGGAGTTCGTTCATCTCCCTACCCTCCTTACGCAGTACGCCCGTGGGCACGAGGCCCACGAGCATACCGATACCTTTGATTTTGGTCTTCATAGGCTACAGGTTCTTTACGAACTCTACCGACGATGCGATGTGGGGATACATCACCTGGTCGTCGTCCACAAAGGGAACCACACGGCGGTAGTCGGCAACCAGCTTCTCGAGCTTCTCCGACGAGTGGGCCGGGCGACGGAACTCCAAGGCCTGGGCGGCATTGAAGAGCTCGATGGCCAGCACTCGCTCAGTGTTGCATACCACGCGATAGAGCTTCGTGGCGGCATTCGAGCCCATGCTGACATGGTCCTCCTGACCCTGCGACGAGGGAATCGAGTCACACGAGGCGGGCCAGCACAGACCCTTCGACTGGCTGACAATCGAGGCGGCCGTGTACTGCGGAATCATAAAGCCGCTGTTCAGACCGGGCTTGGCCACCAGGAACTTCGGAAGACCTCTCTCGCCCGAGATAAGCTGGTAGATTCTGCGCTCCGAGATATTGCCTAATTCGGCTACGGCGATAGCCAGGAAGTCCATCGGCAGGGCAATGGGCTGTCCGTGGAAGTTACCGGCCGAGATAACCTTATCCTCATCCGGTACGATGGTCGGGTTGTCGGTTGCCGAGTTAATCTCGCGCGTCAGTACGCTCATTACATAGGCGATGGTATCCTTCGAGGCTCCGTGTACCTGCGGGATGCAGCGGAACGAATAGGGATCCTGCACATGCACCTTCTTGCGGGCAATGAGCTCCGAGCCGGCCAGCAGCTCACGCATCACGCGGGCCGTTTCGATCTGTCCGTTGTGGGCACGCACAGCGTGTACGGCGTGGTCGAAGGGCTCCTGACGACCATCAAAGGCTTCGAGCGACAGGGCTCCTACCAGGTCGGCCACACGGCTCAGACGCTTGGACTGAATCAGGGCCCAGACACCATACGAGCTCATAAACTGCGTGCCATTCAAGAGGGCCAGACCCTCCTTCGACTTCAATTCGATGGGCTCCCAACCCTTCTCTTTGAGTACCTCGTCGGCCTTCACGATTTGACCCTTATACTCCACCTCACCCAGGCCAATCAGCGGCAGGCACATGTGGGCCAGCGGCGAGAGGTCACCCGAGGCTCCGAGTGAACCCTGCTGATAGACTACGGGCAGCACATCCTCGTTGAAGAAGTCCACCAGACGCTGTACGGTGCAGAGCTGTACGCCCGAGTGGCCATACGAAAGCGACTGCACCTTCAGAAGCAGCATCAGTCTTACAATCTCGTTGGGTACACGCTCACCCGTTCCGCAGGCGTGCGACATCATCAGGTTCTTCTGCAGCTGCGAGAGCTCGTCGGCACCGACCGAGATATTACACAGCGAACCAAAGCCCGTCGTTACGCCGTAGATAGGCTCCTTCTGGGTCTTCATCTTGTTGTCCAGATACTCGCGGCAGCGCACAATGCGCTCTGTGGCATCCTTGCTCAGAGCCAGCTTCTTATTCTCTTTCAGAATTGCCTCTACGCACTCAATCGACAGATGCGCAGAGCTGATTTCGTGAATCATAACGATATTTAGTTCTTGGTTAGTACTACTTCAATGCCTCCTTGATCAGAGCCTCGTCGGCCAGGTTCGGGAGCGTGACCTTCAGACCCGGAGTGCGCTCCATCTCACGCTTGATGGCGAAGATGGCACCCTCGTTGCGGGCCCAGCTGCGGCGGGCGATACCGTTGTTTACATCCCAAAGCAACATCTCGCGGATGTGGCGGGCCGAATCCTCCGAGCCGTCGATAACCATGCCGAAGCCTCCGTTGATAACCTCACCCCAGCCGACACCGCCGCCGTTGTGAATCGAAACCCACGTTGCACCACGGAACGAGTCGCCGATGACGTTGTGAACCGCCATGTCGGCCGTGAACGACGAGCCGTCGTAGATGTTCGAGGTCTCACGGTAGGGCGAGTCGGTACCCGATACGTCGTGGTGGTCGCGACCCAGCACCACGGGAGCCGACAACTCACCGCGCTTCAGGGCCTCGTTGAAGGCCAGTGCAATCTTCGTGCGGCCCTCGCTGTCGGCATACAGAATACGGGCCTGCGAACCCACAACGAGCTTGTTCTTCTGGGCCTCCTTGATCCAGTGGATGTTGTCGTCGAGCTGACCGGCAATCTCTTGGGGAGCCGTCTTGCGAATCTCCTCCAGCACCTCGGTAGCTAAGCGGTCGGTCGTAGCCAAATCCTCGGGCTTGCACGAGGTACATACCCAACGGAAGGGGCCGAAGCCGTAGTCGAAGAACATCGGGCCCATGATATCCTGCACATACGACGGATAGCGGAACTTCTTGCCCGTCTTATCCATCACATCGGCACCGGCACGCGAAGCCTCGAGCAGGAAGGCGTTTCCGTAGTCGAAGAAGTACATACCCTTGTCCGAGAGCTTGTTGATGGCGGCAGCCTGACGACGCAACGAGGCCTGTACCCGACGCTTGAACTCCTCGGGGTCTTCGGCCATCATGCGGTTCGACTCCTCGTAGCTCAGACCCACGGGATAGTAACCTCCGGCCCAGGGGTTGTGCAGCGAGGTCTGATCCGAACCCAGCTCGACGGTCATATCCTCCTCGGCCAGGCGCTCCCACAAATCGACTACGTTGCCCTGGTAGGCCAACGATACGGCCTCCTTCTGCTCGCAAGCCTTACGGATGCGGGGCAGCAGTTCGTCGAGCGAGGTGTAGACCTCATCGACCCAGCCCTGCGAGTGGCGCTTCTGTACGGCGTGGGGATTGACCTCGGCCGTCACGCTTACCACACCCGAGATGACACCTGCCTTGGGCTGTGCTCCCGACATACCGCCCAGACCGGCCGTCACGAACAACATCCCGCGGATATCCTTGCGGCCATTCTTGAGCTGCTTGC
>CAYRPL010000118.1:0-5361 GCA_964426045.1 uncultured Alistipes sp.
AAGATACGGGTACGGCGATCTGCATCGGCCACAAGGGCGAGGATGTATGGACCGGAGCCGACGATGCCGAGCACATCTCGCGCGGTGTATTCGAGACCTACCAGGAGCGCAACCTGCGCTACTCGCAGGTGGTTCCCTTCACGATGACCGAGGAGAAGAACTCGGCCACCAACCTGCCGGCCCAGATCGACCTCTACGCCGGAAAGCCGGGTATGGAGTATGAGTTCCTCTTCATCACCAAGGGTGGTGGTTCGGCCAACAAGACCTTCCTCTATCAGCAGACCAAGGCCCTCTTGAATGAGGCTTCGCTCGAGAAGTTCATCACCGAGCACATCAAGGATCTCGGCACCTCGGCCTGCCCGCCCTATCACCTGGCCATCTGCATCGGCGGAACCTCGGCCGAGATGTGTTTAGCAACCGTGAAGAAGGCTTCGGCCGGTTATCTCGACGAGCTCCCCACCTCGGGTAACGAGGGTGGCCGCTGCTTCCGCGATTTGGAGTGGGAGGAGAAGGTACTCAAGATTTGCCAGAAGAGCGGCGTAGGCGCCCAGTTCGGAGGCAAGTATCTGGTGCACGATGTGCGTGTGATTCGTGCTCCGCGTCACGCCGCCTCGTGCCCCGTAGCCATCGGCGTAAGCTGCTCGGCCGACCGCAACATCAAGGCCAAGATTACCCCCGAGGGTATCTTCCTCGAGCAGTTGGAGAAGAACCCCGCCCGCTTCCTGCCCGCCCAGGCTCCCTCGATGAGCCCCGCCGTGGAGATCGACCTCGACGAGGGTATGGACAAGGTACGCGAGATTCTCTCGAAGTACCCCATCAAGACCCGTCTGAACCTGAAGGGCACGCTGATTGTGGCCCGCGACATCGCCCACGCCCGCATCAAGCAGATGCTCGACGAGGGTAAGCCGATGCCCGAGTACTTCAAGAAGCACCCCGTATACTATGCCGGTCCGGCCAAGACCCCGCAGGGTATGGCTTCGGGCTCGTTTGGCCCCACGACGGCCGGACGTATGGACCCCTATGTGGATCTCTTCCAGAAGCAGGGCGGCTCGATGGTGATGGTTGCCAAGGGTAACCGTTCGCAGGAGGTGACCGATGCCTGCCAGGCCAACGGCGGCTTCTACCTGGGTTCGATTGGCGGTCCTGCCGCCATCCTGGCCAAGAACTCGATTAAGTCGGTCGAGGTGGTAGACTTCCCCGAATTGGGTATGGAGGCCGTGAGAAAGATTTATGTAGAAAACTTCCCCGCCTTTATCATCGTGGATGACAAGGGCAACGACTTCTTTGCCGATTTCAAGCATTAGTCGTAAAGGCAATAATTAACGGAACGCTCCGTTAATACAAAGGGTGTATGGCCTTGAATGTGGCCATACACCCACAACTAAGAAAAGCAGGCTTTTAATGAACGCATTTTTGAGAAATTTAGCCCTTACATTGTGCCTGATGCTGGTAACCCTGACGGGTTTTGGTGCCGAGAAGGTGAGCTTCAAGGCCCACGCCCCGATGTTGGTGGCGGCCGGCGAGGCCTTCCGCGTGGAGTTCAAACTCAACGCCAAACCCGACGACGACAGCTTCGAGGCCCCCTCATTCGAGGGTTTCGACGTAGTGGCCGGCCCCTCGGTCTACCGCGGATCGAGTGTGCAGTATGTCAATGGCTCGGTGACACAGACCTACGAGTACACCTATACCTTTGTGTTGCTGCCCAAAGCAACGGGTAACTACACCATCGGCAGCGCCTCGATTACGGTCGATGACACCCCCTACCAGACACAACCCGTGCCGGTAGAGGTGATGCAGGAGAAGCAGGAGTCGGGCTCGGCACAAGGTACACAGAGCGGCAACAACGCACGCACAGAGAGCTCCGAGCCCCAAAGCCAGGTCTCGGCCGACGACATTCTGTTGCGTGTGACCCTCTCGCGTTCGACGGTCTACAAGGGCGAGCCCGTATTGGCCGCCATCAAGCTCTACCGCCGCATCACGGTCGTAGGGCTCAACGACGCCAAGTTCCCAGCCTTCAACGGCTTCTGGGCCCAGGAGCTCAACGCCGAGAACTACCCCCAACAGCGCGAAACAATTGGCGGCAAAATCTATGAGAGTGTGGTGCTGCGCGAGTACCTGCTCTATCCGCAGCAGGCCGGCGTGCTGACCATCGAACCGGCCGAGGTGGAGGCCGTAGCGCAGGTGGTAGTACAGAACAACCGCAGCCGCGACCCCTTCTTTGGCAATATGCCCGACATCTACAACGTGAATCGCAAGGTTCGCTCGCCGCAGGTGAAACTGACGGTCAAGGAGTTGCCGGCCGGAGCTCCGGCCAGCTTTGCCGGAGCCGTGGGTCATTACTCGCTGAGCGAGACACCCCCCTCGACACAGCTTGCGGCCAACTCGGCAGCCACCTATACACTGCGCATCTCGGGCTCGGGCAACCTGCGCTTTGTGCAGGCTCCGAAGCTGACGCTTCCCACCTCGTTTGAGCTCTACGATGTGAAGAGCACCGAGCAGATTAAGACCACGGCTTCGGGTGCCTCGGGTTACCGTCAGTTCGAGTACCCCTTCATCGCCCGCGCCGAGGGTGAGTATGAGATTGCACCGGTGGAGTTTTCGTACTTTGACCCCCGCAAGGGGCAGTATGTCACCTTGGCGACACAACCCTTCAGCATCAACATCACCCCCGACAGCAAGTCCGGCAGCTCGGAGCCCCGCGTGGTAAAGGGCCTCAGCAAGGAGGAGGTGCGTATGCTGGGCGAGGATATCCGCTTTATCAAGTCGGGCAACCCCCACCTGAAGCAGGTGAGCCGTCCGCTGCTCTTCAGCGGCCTCTACTTCTTGTGGGTGGGAGTAATTGTGCTCCTCTTCGTAGCCCTCTTCTTTGTGCTGCGCAAGCAGATTCGTGACAGCCACAACACGGTGCTGGTGCGTGGTAAGCGGGCCAGCAAGGTGGCCATTCAGCGTTTCCGCGCCGCCAAGCGGGCAATGCAGGAGGAGAATCGCTACGCCTTCTATGAGGAGATGTCACGCGCTCTGTGGGGCTATATGAGCGACAAGCTCAACATTCCGGTATCGAACCTCACGAAGGAGAATGTGCGCGAGGAGCTGCTCAAGCGCGGTGTGTCGGCCGAGCAGGCCCAGCGCTTCTCGGCCATCATCACCCAATGCGAGGAGGCCCAATATGCTCCGGCAGCCTCGACCCGTATGGGTGACCTCTATAAAGAGGGTGTAGAGTTCCTCTCGCACCTGGAGTCGAACATCAAAAAACGATAGTAAGCCATGAAACACCTGCTATATTGCCTGATGTTGGTTGCCTCAATAGGCACCGCAACGGCCCAAGAGACCGCGACCGATTCACTCGCAACCGCCCAAGCCGCAATCCCCACAGCCGAGGCCGACAGCCGCACCCTCTGGGATGAGGCCAATACGGCCTACCTGCGCTCGGACTTTGTGACCGCCGCCCGCACCTACCGCCAGATTCTGGAGCGGGGCGAGAGCTCGGCAAAACTCTACTACAACCTCGGAAATGCCTGCTTCAAATCCGATAAGTTGGGCGAAGCCATCTTGAGCTACCACCGCGCCCTGCGCCTCAACCCGGGTGACGAAGATACACGCTATAACCTGGCCGTGGCCGAGAAGATGACCATCGACCGCATCGAGCGCATCCCCGAATTTTTCCTCAAAGGGTGGATTCGCTCCGTGCGCACGCTGCTGAGCGGCACGGCATGGACCATCCTCTCACTGGTGGCCTTAGCGGCAACCTTTGCCTGCGGACTCTTCTACCTGCTCTCACAGCGCCTGGCCCTGCGCAAGGCGGGATTCTACGGTACCCTCTGCGCCCTGCTGCTCTTTGTCTTCTGCACGAGCTTCGCTTCGGCCGACCGCTCGGAGCGCTTGCACCGCACAGAGGCTGTTGTCCTCTCGTCGGCCGTCTCGGCGAAGAGCTCACCCGACAAAGCGGCCACCGACCTCTTTGTGCTCCACGAAGGCACCACCCTGCGTGTGGGTGAGCAGATGGGCGATTGGAGCGAAGTGACCCTCGCCGATGGCAAGAAGGGGTGGATCGAGAGCCGCCATATCGAAATCATCTAACCTGAGAAAACGGTGTCAAAGCTCCTGCAAGATGTGGTCGGAGAGCTGGCCAAGCTCCCGGGTATCGGACGTCGCACGGCCCTGCGCCTGGCGATGCACCTGCTGAAGATGGAGGCCGAGTCGGTGGGCGAGATGACACGCAGCATCGACCGCTTCCGCACCGAGATTAAGCACTGCAACCGCTGCAACAACCTCTCGGATGGGGAGCGCTGCCCGATTTGTGAAGACTCGACACGCGACCAATCGACGGTCTGCGTCGTGGAGCAGGTGAGCGACCTGCTCTCAATCGAAAATACCCGCCAATATCGCGGCTTGTACCATGTGCTGGGGGGCGTAATCTCTCCGATGCAGGGCATTGCCCCCTCGGATTTGAAGATCGACCTGCTGCTCGAGCGCATCGCCCGCGGTGAGGTACGCGAGGTGATTTTAGCCATCTCCACCTCGGTCGAGGGTGAGACCACCTCCTTCTACCTGATGAACCGCCTGAAGCACTTCCCCGACGTAAAGGTCACCACCATCGCCCGCGGTATCGGCTTCGGCGACGAACTGGAGTATGTCGATGAACTGACCATCACCCACGCCCTGATGAACCGCCGAGAGGTGGGAGGGGATTAGCAATTCACAATTCACAATTCACAATTTTAATTAAAATAATTCCTAATTTCTAATTCCTAATTCCTAATTAAATATTTTTTGATTTTAGAGGAGCAGATTTTGTGCATCGCAATAAGAAACCCGGACGGGTAGTACTTAAGGTACGTCCCGTTCGGGTTTTGTTTGGGATGTGCAAAATATGCCCTATAAAATCGAAAAATCAGAATCGAAAATTGCCAGGAGGTTGCCCTCGGAGAGAAGTAGAAGCAGGGGGCCATCCATATCGTAGTGGGTGGTTCGCTCGAGGGCGGAGAAGAACTCCGGCTCGCGGGCATCGGAGCAGAGGCGGCGGGTGGAGGCAAGGGGACCGATTTTCAGGGCTCGGTCGGAGGTCACGGTATAGGAGCCCATCAGGCGGTTACAGGCGCCCTGTCCCGAGAGTTCGCCCGAGGGGGAGAATTGGAGGGTGAACTGCTCATCGGCGGGTGTGACCTTGCGGCCATTGAGCTGAATCAGCTGCCAGGAGGTTCCCACAAGGGGTTGTTGCAGCTTTTGGTATTCGCGGCAGGGGCGGCAACAGCCCGCAAAGAGTATCGTCAAAAGACCCAGGGCACAGATAACTATTCTTCTCATCGTTTTAGAAGCTGTTTGAAAATTATTCAAATATTTTGTTAAGCATCAATTTGCAGC
>CAYRPL010000119.1:0-5305 GCA_964426045.1 uncultured Alistipes sp.
AAGAAGGTGTCCTGCATATCGCGTGCGGGGTGCTCGGGCGGGAAGTTCAGCGACGAGAAGACATGCCAATCATCCTCAATCTCGGGGCCCTCGGCCACGGTGTAGCCCAGGCGCGAGAAGATCTCGACAATCTGATTCTTCACCAGCGAAATCGGGTGGCGCGAACCCAACCCCTCGGCCGAACCCGGGCGGCTCATGTCGCCAACCTCAGATGCCGAGGCGGCCGATGCCTCCTCCAACTCCTCTTTTAGGGTGTTTATGCGCTCCAAAGCGGCATTTTTCAGGTGGTTCAACTTCTGGCCCAACTCACGCTTCTGTTCGGGGGCTACACCCTTGAACTCCTCCATAAGTGCTGTAATCTCACCCTTTTTGCCCAAAATCTTGATGCGGAACTCCTCGATTTCGGCAGCCGATTTGGGGGCAAAAGCCTCCACTCGCTGCAACAATGCTTGAATTTTCTCAACCATAACTATTTCTATCGTTTCTATTTTTCTATCTTTTTCGTATCTTTGCCCTCGAAAGAGGGGGCCTTTAAGGCTCCTTTAGCCGACAAAGTTATAAAAATTATGGCGAAGTAGGAAGAATTTCCCTGCGAAATCGCTTATTTCGCCCACCGGTAGCCCCGAATGTTCAATGAAAAGCAGTTTGCATAGCCTCGTTTTGGCGCTTGTCGCCTTAGTGACGACCCTCTCGGCCTCGGCTCAGGGGGTCGGAGTGGTGATGAGCGGAGGTGGTGCCAAGGGCCTCTATCACATTGGCGTACTGAAGGCTCTCGAGGAGGAGGGGGTGCCCATTGATTATGTCGCCGGAACCTCGATGGGAGCCATCGTCGGCTCGCTCTATGCGGCGGGTTACTCGCCCGAGCAGATGGAGCAGATTGCCCTCTCCGGAGAGATTCAGGAGTGGGTGTCGGGTCGCATCGACAATAAGTATCGCTACTACTATCGCGAAATCGGCAATGTGCCACCAATGATCTCGGTGCACGTCGGTTTTACGCAGAAGGATGGGCGCCGCCGCTTCCAGCTCCCCTCGGGGTTAATCTCCTCGACCCAGATCGATATGGCGCTGGTGGGCCTGCTGACCCCCGCTTCGGTCGCCTCGGGGGGTGATTTCGACAAGCTCTTTGTCCCCTATCGCTGTGTGGCAGCCAATATGAATGCCCGCGAGGCGGTGATTTTGAAGAGAGGGGATCTGCCCGAGGCGGTTCGCGCTTCGATGTCCATCCCGCTCGCCTTCCAACCCCTGCAGCGGGATTCGATGCTGCTCTACGACGGCGGTGTCTACAACAACTTCCCCTGGCGCGAGATGGATGAGGAGTTCCATCCCGAACTATTGATTGGCTCGATCTGTACCGACAGCAAACGCTTAGTCGACGAACACAGCGGCCTGGTTGATCAGGGCATGATGTTTATGATGAGCAAGACCGACTATGCGATGCCCAAGGAGCGGAGCGTTGTGGTCGAAAGGGCCGTGCCGGTCGGAATGCTCGACTTTGACCGCTCGTCCGAGATTGTCGCATGGGGCTATGAGGATGCCAAGCGGCAGATGCCCCAAATCCTGGCCCGCATCGACTCGCTGCGCCCCAAGGTCGAGGTTGAGGAGCGCCGCAAGGCCTTCCGTCAACAGTGTGTGCCCCTAGTCTTTGATCACTATACGATTCTGGGTGTGAATAATGCCAAGACGAACTACGCCCGAGACTTCCTGGAGGTCGATGAGTTCAACCGCTGGGGCAGCCTGCGAGGCTGTGAGCAGGAGCTCGGCTTCGAGGCCTTCCGCGATAACCTCTACTCGATAGTTGCGGGCGGTGACTTTACCACCAACTTCCCGAAGGTGACCTATAACGCCGAGACCAACCGCTATGCCATGGAGATGCGCCTGAACTATAAGCCCAGCTTCAAGGCCATGGTTGGTGGAAATATCTCCTCGACGGCCTTCAACCAGGCCTATATCGGTCTGCGCTACCAGCTTATCAACCGTGTGGCTCAGACCTTCTATGGCGACCTCTATGTGGGCCCCGTCTACTCGTCGGGCTCGATTGGTGGCCGCACCGACTTCTTTATGCGCGAACCCCTCTTCTTGGACTATAGCTTCAACTTCTCGGCCAAGAACCTCCGCCACGGAGTCTTCGGGGCCCTGAGTGATGTGACCAATACCGAGCAGGTGCGCCGCAACGAGCTCTTCGGCTCCTTTACCTTCGGACTCCCCCTCACACGCCGCAGTATGCTCTCGCTGCGTATGAACGGCGGAAACATCAACTTCCGCTACTCCCCCGAGACGGGCGACCAAAACCTTGTGGATCATACCCGCTTCTCGTATGTGGCCGGCAAACTCGAAATCGCCCGCAATACCCTCGATAAACCCCTCTATCCGACCGCCGGAGCCCACCTCTCGCTCTCGGGTATCGGAGTCTGGGGCCGCGATAAGTATGCCCCCGCCACCACCGAGCGCTTCGAGACCAACGAGGTGCGCCATTGGCTCGGGGCCCGCTTTAAGTGGGATCAGTATTGGCCCTTGGCCTCGTGGCTTACGCTGGGTCTGAATGTCGATGCCGTGGTGACCACCCAGCCCGACTTCACCAACAGCCGTGCAACCAATATGGCACGCCCCTGCTATCAGCCTATCCCCCACGCCAATATGGTCTATATGGCCGACTTCCATGCCAAGCGCTATGTGGCCGGCGGCCTGATGCCCACCTTCCGATTCACCCCCTCGTTCCTCTTCCGTGCGGGCTTCTACGCCCTCTTTCGCGACAAGGAGATCTCTACCCGTGAGATGCACTACATCTCCGAGGCCTCACTTATCTACCACACCCCGCTGGGCCCCGTGAGCCTCTCATTGACGAAATACGAACTGGACAATTGGGACAATATGTACCTGATGTTCAACTTCGGCTACGCTATCTTCGCCCCCCGCGGAACATTCTATTAAAATTAGGAATTAGGAATTATTTTCTCTTAGGTTCCTCAGTTGGCTCAGTTACGCCCAATTGACAGAGTTTCTCTTTACCCCTTCCCCTCCGTCGGATAAGCACCTCCCCAAAAATAGAAAACTTGAAAGTTTTTCAAAAACTTTCAAGTTTTTTCAGGTTTTTCTTCGCTTTCGGGTTTAGTGAAAGCGCTCCTCTTCGAGCAGGGTGTCGAACTTGTCGCCGATGATAAAGTTGGATTTCACCCTATTAACGCGCACCCGTTTGAGGTAGCCCTTCTCGACAAGACCATCCAAATCCAGACGGGCCGTGGGGTGGCTGATGGCAAATCGGTTTTGCAGCTCCTTGATGGTAAGGACAATCTGCGGATGCTCTTTGACCATGGCGAGGATGTCGGCCTGGCGGTTGTTGATGCCCTCGAGCTCGATAAAGTTTGCCGAGAGGGTTCGTTGGGCCGCCTTCTGTTTGATGTAGCGTTGCAGTTCGTTGAAGGCGAGCTCCAAGACACGCAGGTTATAGGTGATAAAGTAGCCGATATCGTTGTTGTCGGACTCCGAGTAGAGGAACGACTTTTCGTAGCTCTTCTTTGATTTGTAGATAATTCGCGAGATGGACATATACTCCATCAACCAATAGCCCTTTTTCAGCATATACCAATAAAAGAGCGCTCGGGCTGTGCGGCCGTTTCCATCCACAAACGGGTGAACGTAGGCAATCATAAAGTGGATAACAATGGCGCGAACAATGGGGTGGATAAAGGTCTCCTCGCCCTCGGAGTTGAAGAAGTCACAAAGTGTTGAGATAAACTCGGGAATCTCCGCGTGAGAAGGGGGAGTGTGTACCACCTCGTTGGTGGTGCTGTCCTCCACCACCACATCGTCATTGGTTCTGAAGCGCCCCTCGTCGGCCCGGTTCTCGAGCGTCTTGTTGGTCATCAGGGCGTGAATCTGCAAGAGCAGCTCGGGAGTCAGCGGCTGCTCCTTGTTGGCAACAATGAAGCGGATGGTTTCGTAGTTGTTGAAGATCATCTGCTCTGAGCGGCTGCGCGGAGAGGTGTTCTTGCGCAACATATCCTTGGCCACCTTGCGGGTTGTCGATGCCCCCTCCATCTGGCTCGAGGAGATCGCCTCCTCCATCAGCGAGGAGATCAGATAGCGCTCCTTATTCACCTCGGGAATGATTGAACTGCTCCCCCAGGTGCCACCAAAATTCATGTCGAAGTTGTGGCATTGGCGTTGCATCTTGTTGGTTACGGCAAACGAAATCTTGTAGCGCTCCCAAACCTGTAACTTTTTGAGCTCACGACTCACCTTGACGCAACTCCACAGTTGCTCGGGCGAGGTTTTGACCGGTGGGCGCTTGTACTTGATGTCCGACCAATAGAGGTAGGCATCGTTAATCCCCTCTACAAACAGTTGCATCGGGCCATTGGAGAGCATCGAGAAGGCTCTGCTGACTTGTGCTCGGTCAATTTTGGGCGGTTGCTCAATCATTGCATATAAATTTTATGACCACAAATATACAAAAAACTTGAAAGTTTTTCAAAAATCTTCAAGAATTTTCAAGTTTTTCAGACTTTATAACTGATAAATCTTCGCTTATCCTCCCGATGGTTACCCTGACAGTCGCCGAGTCGCCCCAAGCTGACGAGTCTTTATTCACCCCACAAATTAACAGAACAGCACGCAGACTCGAACGGCGGCCGCAGCCGAGAGGGGACCGAAGAAGATTGTCAGACAGTCCCGAAGGGATAAGAATTTGAGAAACTTAGGCTGAAAATTTATTTTCAAAGAAAAGTTTCTCAAGTTCTAAGATTGCGTAGCAATAGTCTGACAAGATTCGCAGACAAGTCCTCCGAGGCGCCACAAGCTGACGAGTCCCTTTATCCGCAAACGAAACAAGCGACCCTTTAAGGTCGCTTGTGAAGTGCGGATAAAGGGACTCGAACCCCCACGCCGTGAGGCATCAGATCCTAAGTCTGACGTGGCTACCAATTACACCATATCCGCAAGATCTGATGCAAAGATAGAAAAAAATCTCTTTATTCGTGTAAATCAGAGCCAAAAAAGTGTTTTTGTCCCCTTTTTGCCCCGAAAACGCCTAAAATTAGAGGTAATTTTAGCTTTCAGCTTTTCAATGAGTAATTAGTAATTAGCAATTGAAAATTCAAAATAGTTTTTCGTCATTGCTAATGCCTCTACTGCCGCTAATGCCCCTATTTTTTTCGCGGGTAGCATTTTGTTACCCGCGCGATTTCAATGAGTAATGAGTAATTAGGCATTATTTTGTAAAGAGCAACAAAAAATGGAAAGTTGTCTGATAAACTTAGTAACTGTTTGAATTTTATTGAAAAATATTTTTATGCAAACATATAATATC
>CAYRPL010000120.1:0-5293 GCA_964426045.1 uncultured Alistipes sp.
TGCTGAAGATGGTAGAAACGTAGAGGTATTTGTACCGCTTTGTCCTGCTCGTGCAGGTAGCGGGCCTTCTGCAGGGCATTTCCCTCTAAGGTGGGGCTATCCTCGGGGATATCCTCCGTGATACCCACCTCGCGGGGCGTTACCAACTCGAAGTCGGGACCTAAAACGGCTCCAACCTCTTCCAACTTGTGGCGGTTATTGGTTGCAAAGACTATCTTCATATTTCGGATGTGGTGCTATTGGGCCTCAAGAAGGCGGAGGCGCTCATCGGTGGCAATCTTGTCGATGATGGCCTTCACGACGATATCAATCTCCGAGCCTTCGCGGTAGTCGGCCGGGCAGACATGGTTCACACGGTTGTCACGAATCAGGGCTCCCATCTCCTTGCGAGCCCCCTTTTGGTCGGGGTTGTAGACGGCAATCGAGTGGCCGCCAAAGTTCTTGACCAAGCGCATACAGGGGATGTCGGTCGTTCCGTCACCCACATAGATCATTCGCTTAAAGGGCACGGGGCGCTTCTCCTCCTCGATGTAGGCGTTCACCCGTTTGCTGTCATAGACCGACTCCACCCCCTTGTTGATTTTGAAGATAAATTGGGTCTTGTTGGTGTAGTTCACCGCGGCTGCCGGCCAATAGGCCACGCCGTCGATGTCGTAGAGGAACGAGCAGGCGTAGATCTTGCGAAACTCGTGGGCAATCTCCGTACCCTCGATAATCTCCTTCAGACCCGACGAGTTGATGTAGTGCACCATCTCGAATCCCTGCTCGGCAGCGTAGGCGTTGATGCGCGAGAACCACTCGCGCAACCCTTCGTAGAGCTGCACCTTGCGGCCCGACTCCTGGAAGGCTTCGCGTCGCAGGGAGAGGCCTGCGGCCCTCGCCTCCTGTACCATCTTGGCCATGTAGGTCAGAATGCCGTCGGCATCCTGCTGCTCGGCCAGCGAGTTGGCGTCGTGCCAGAACTCCTTGTTGCTCTTTCCGATGGCCGGAATAAAGTCGAACTCCTGCATATTCCCCGGAGCCAGGGTGCCGTCAAAGTCGTAAATCAGGGCTATGGTCTGTCGTTGTTTCATCAATCTTCGGTTTTGGGTCTGTTGCCTTTGGGGGCTCTTAAGGTTCGTAGAAACTCACCGCCTCGCTCTTGTCCCACTCGGGGAGCGCTGCGGGCTCGAAGTCCGAGTAGCCGCAGGCGACGGCGCAGAGTACGCCACACTCTGAGGGGATGGGCAGCAACTCGCGCAGATGCTCAATGGCCTGCTTCCCCTCGGGTTCGTCTTTCAGCACGGGGCGACCCTCGACGTGTACCCAGCAACCCTGCAGGCCGGCATCGACCAGCGCCTGCAGCAGTAGGGTGGTCGAGATGGCGCAGTTCACCTCCCAGAGGTCGGTCTTGGTCTTGTCGCCCATGACCAGCACCGCCATCGGGGCCCCCTTGACAAAGACCGAACCATAGTCGCGCATCTGGGCGATATGGGCCAGCGCCTTGGGGTCATCGACCACCAAAAAGCGGGTTGAGTGGCTGTTGCGTGACGAGGGGGCATAGCTTACCACCTGGTCCAGCACGCGCTGAATCAGCACGCGCTCGACCTTGCGCTCCGAAAACTTACGCACGCTGCGACGTGCACGAATCAACTCTTGGAACTCCATGGTTTACTGTTTTACGGGTTTGATATCCTTAATGCGCAGCTGCGTCGAGACCGTACCACGGTAGTGGTTCTCGACAATCTGGTAGCAGATGTCGATGGGACGCCCGGCGCGAATCCACTCGTAGTGGGTCGGTTGCTGGAAGGCGATGGTCTGGATGCGGGTGTTGGGGCGCTGGCGCTGAATCAGATCCATGCGCAGGTGCTCCAACTCCTGACCCACCAACTTCGCATCGCCGTGGTTGCTCACCCCGTAGGTGGCAAATACCGGCGAGGGGTTGCCCGGCCCGAAGGGCTGGAAGCGGTTCAGGTTGCGACGGAAACTCTCATCAATATCCGAGAAGAGAATCTCGCAATCGACATCGACCTGCGGAATAAGGGTCTGCGGGTCGATATTCTCCTCGACGTAGGCGTTGAAACGGCGGGTGAACTCCTCGACATGCTCGGGCTTCATCGTAAGACCCGCAGCATACATGTGTCCGCCGAAGTTTTCTAATAGATCGGAGCAGGACTCGACGGCCTGGTAGAGGTCGAAGCCCGGAATCGAGCGGGCCGAGCCCGTCACAAATCCGTTGCTCATCGTCAGCACCACCGTCGGACGGTAGTAGGTCTCGATCAGACGCGAGGCGACGATACCCACAATACCCTTCATCCAGTCGGGGTTGTAGATGACCGTGCTCTTCTTGGCCTTCAACTCGGGATGCTTCTCGATAAAGTCGTGGGCCTCCTGCGTGACGTTGCGGTCAATGGACTTGCGGTCCTGGTTGTAGGCGTCAATCTTCTCGCCAAACTCGGCAGCCATCAACTCCGAGGCCTCAATCAACAGGCTCACGGCAGCGTGACCTCCCGAGGGGTCGGCATTCTCATCGTTCTCGTCCATGCGCATACGACCCGCAGCGTTGATGCGGGGGCCGATCTTAAAGACGATGTCGTCGATGGTGATGGTGTGCTTGTCCAGGCCGCAGATGTTGATAATCGACTGCAAGCCCTTCGAGGGGTGCTCGTTGAGTCGCTTCAAGCCGTAGTAAGCCAGGATACGGTTCTCGTCGGAAAGTGGTACGATATCCGAGGCGATACTTACGACCAGCAGATCCAGCAGCGGAAGAATCTCCTCGAAGGGGATACCGTTGCGCTGGGCATAGGCCTGTACGAGCTTGAAACCTACACCGCACCCCGAAAGCTCGTCAAAGGGGTAGGTGCAATCGTTCCGCTTGGGATCCAAGACGGCTACAGCCTGAGGAATCTCCTCGGCCGGCAGGTGGTGGTCGCAAATGATGAAATCGACCCCCTTGCTCTTCGCATAGACAACCTTCTCGATAGCCTTGATTCCGCAGTCGAGGGCAATGACCAACGATACACCCTTGCGGGCCGCATGGTCGATGCCTTTGCGGGAAATACCATACCCCTCCGTGTATCGGTCGGGGATATAGAACGAGAGCTCCTTGTGTCCAATCTGGCGCAGGAACTTGTAGACCAGAGCAACGGCTGTGGTGCCGTCTACATCATAGTCTCCATAGACCATAATCTTCTCGCCATTTCTGACGGCCTGCTCCACGCGCTCGACGGCCTTCTCCATATCCTTCATCAGGAAGGGGTCATGAAGATCCGCGAGCTGCGGATTGAAGAATTTACGCGCTCGTTCTACGGTGTCTATGCCTCTCTGTACGAGTAGATTGGCCAATACGGGGTTCAGGTGCAGGTCGGGGGCGGCACAAAGAGCCGCCACCGCCGAGACCTCCCCCTGCGGCTTCACTACCCATCTTTTCTCTATGGGCATACGCGTTATTTTTTATATATTTCAATTTTTAATATTTTTCTAAAATTTTCTACTAACAGCTCCTTCACTTCATCCATGGGAACTGTCTCTCCGACCTCCTTCCCAATCGAGGTCACCCCGCGGTCCGAAAAACCACAGGGATTGATATATTGAAACCACCGCAAATCGGTGTTTACGTTGAGCGCAAAGCCGTGCATGGTGATATAACGCGACGAGCGCACGCCTATTGCGCAAATCTTGCGCGGAGGGCGGTTTTCCTCCTCAATCCAGACGCCCGAAGCGCCCTCAATACGCCCACCTTTGATGCCGTAGTGGGCTATGGTCTCGATGACGGCCTGCTCGATTGACTCGATGTATTCGCGCAGACCAATGCCAATCTGCTCCAAATCCAGGATGGGGTAGCCCACAATCTGTCCCTCGCCGTGGAAGGTGATGTCGCCTCCGCGGTCGATGTGAAAGAACTCGGCCCCCAGCTGCTTGAGATAGGCCTCCGAGATGAGCATATTCTCTCGGTGACCGCTCTTTCCGAGGGTGTAGACCGCCGGGTGCTCGACTAAGAGCAAATAACCTGCCCCCTCTCCCGCTTGGCCTTCGCGTTTTGCACGCAGAAGCCCCTCGAAGAGGTTTCGCTGGTACTCCCAGCACTCGGCATAGGGCACACGGCCCAGATCTCGATACTCGACAACCATAGGTAAACACTCATTGTTGCAGCCCGAACATTCGGACTGCACCCTTAAGCGAGCACCCGTGGCTACTTGCGCAACACTTTCAGTGCATCCAATGCCGCATCCGCCAGATAGGAGGAGCGCACCAAGGGCGCACTTGCGCAGTATCCGAAGCCCATCTCAAGGGCCTTTTGCCGGTACCATTCGAATTTTTCGGGAGTGATGTACGCCGCAACGGGGTAGTGCTCCAGGGTGGGTCGAAGGTACTGGCCGAGGGTTACAATGCCCACACCCGCTTCACGCAGGTCCTTCAGGGTCTGTAACACCTCCTCTTCGCTCTCGCCGAGTCCCAGCATCAGACCGCTCTTCGTCACAGCCCCCTGCTCACTCAGATAGCGCAGCGAGGCGAGCGAAGTCCGGTAGCGGGCGCGCGACCTCACTTCGGGGGTCAGCCGCTCGACGGTTTCGATGTTGTGCCCGATGATATCGGGCTTGGAGGCCAAGATTATATCCAACAAGTGGGGCTTGGCATCCAAATCGGGAATAAGGAGCTCAATTGTTGCGTCGGGATTCTCTTCGCGAATCGCCTCTACGGTGCGGGCCCAATGGTTGGCGCCGCCATCAGCGAGGTCGTCGCGATCGACAGAAGTTACGACAACGTGCCTCAGTTGCATCAGCTTCACGGAGTGTGCCACCTGCTGCGGCTCATGCTCGTCGGGCGGCAGGGGCCGGCCGGTGCGTGTGGCGCAGAAGCGACAGCTGCGTGTGCAGATCTCACCCAGAATCATAAAGGTAGCCGTTCTTCGACTCCAACATTCGGCCTGATTGGGGCACTTGCCACTTGTACAGATGGTGTGCAGGTTGTGCTCCCGAACGATGCGCTGCGTGGCGGCAAATTGCTCATTGCGATGCAGACGGATCTTCAGCCAGTCGGGTTTTTTCGCTACCAAATGATGTTCATACAACTTCGGCATTTAAGTTCATTATTTTCCAATTGACGCAAAAATACAAAAAAAATCGAATATTCAAGTATCATTTCACTAAATTTTCAAAAAATAGAGCCAAATATGGTAAAATGGGCTTATTTTAATTAGCAATTAGCAATTAGCAATGAGCAATGAGCAATTGCTTGAGTTAGGAATTAGGAATTAGGAATTAGGAATTAGGAATCACTAGTGTCTTGTTTAAACTAATTGAATAGCAACAAG
>CAYRPL010000121.1:0-5289 GCA_964426045.1 uncultured Alistipes sp.
GCTCCTGGAAGCGCTCCAACTGGTCGATGGGGTCGTTGAGCTCCGAGTAGGCGTTGCAGAGCTCCTTGCCGTTTACGAAGAGTTCGAAACGCTCCGTGAGATCCTGGTTGTCACGGTGACGCTTGCACAGGGGCGACATCTCAATCGGGTAGTCGCAGATGAAGGTGGGCTGAATGAGCTCCTCCTCGCAGTACTGACCGAAGATGGCGTCGATAAGTTTACCTTTACCCATCGTGTCGTCAATCTCGACATTCAGTCGCTTGCAGGCCTCGCGCAGCTGCTCCTCCGTTTGACCCGTGATGTCGTAGCCGGTCTTCTCGCGGATGGCGTCGGTCATCGTCAGGCGACGGAAGGGGGCCTTGAACGAGATCTGCTTGCCATCGACCGTCAGCTCGGTGGTGCCGTTCGTAGCGATGGCCACGCGCTCCAAGAGCTGCTCGGTGAACTCCATCATCCAGAGGTAGTCCTTGTAGGGTACATAGATCTCCATGCAGGTAAACTCGGGGTTGTGGGTGCGGTCCATACCCTCGTTGCGGAAGTTCTTGCCGAACTCATAAACACCATTGAATCCGCCCACGATGAGCTTCTTGAGGTAGAGCTCGGTGGCGATTCGCATATAGAAGTCGGTATCGAGCGAGTTGTGGTGCGTGATGAAAGGGCGGGCCGAAGCGCCTCCCGGGATGGGCTGCAGAATGGGGGTCTCGACCTCCAGGCAGCCGTGCTCGTTGAAGAAGTCGCGCATCGTGGCCATGATCTTGGCACGCTTCACGAATACCTCGCGCACATGGGGATTGACCACCAGGTCGACGTAGCGCTGACGATAGCGAACCTCGGGGTCGGTCAGGGCATCGAAGGTCTGACCATCCTTCTCCTTCACAACGGGGAGCGGACGCAGCGACTTCGAGAGTACGGTGAACTTTTGGCAGTGTACCGACAGCTCACCCGTGTTGGTGTGGAAGGCGAAGCCCTCGACACCGATAAAGTCACCCATATCCAAGAGCTTCTTGAATACGGTGTTGTAGAGCGTGGGGTCGCCCTCGGGGCAGATGTCGTCACGACGGATATAGACCTGAATACGGCCCGAGTGGTCCTGCAACTCGAAGAAGGAGGCGCTACCCATGATGCGGCGCGACATGATGCGGCCGGCGATGCGCACCTGCTGGAAGTTGCCCTTCTCGGGGTCGAAGTTTTCGGCAATCTTGCGCGCCGAGGCGTTCACCTCGAAGCGTGCTGCGGGATAAGGCTCGATGCCCAAATCGCGGAGCGCCTGCAGCGACTTGCGTCTGAGCTGCTCCTGTTCGCTGAGTTCGTTGAAATTCATCTCCTATTTTGTTTTTAATTCTCTTTCGTGGTTAGGGCACAAAGGTACAAAATAATTCACAATTCATAATTCACAATTCACAATTATTTTTCGCTGACAACTGAAAGCTGAAAACAACTGCTCATTACCCATTAAATAGCTGACTGCTAAAAAAATTCCTCATTCCTAACTTCTAATTCCCAATTTATTTGTATCTTTGCGTTATAATTTATTCAAGCCGTATGACTATACCCAAAAAAATCACGGCTCTATTGCTGGCCCTTTTGGCGGCAACCCCTCTCTTTGCGCAGGATATGATTGTGCGCCGAGACGGAACCATCGTCGCCTCCAAGGTGATGGAGATCTCTTCGTCGGAGATTAAGTATAAGAAGTTCACAAACCCCGATGGGCCGCTCTACAGCCTGAAGGTCTCCGAGGTGCTCTCGATCAACTTCCAGAACGGTGAGGTCGAGCGATTTGAGCAGGCAGCAGAACCCGCTCCGCAGGCCTCTTCGGCCCCAAAGGGAACCCCCGAGGAGCCGCTCTTTATTGAGGTGGGGCCCGATGCCGACAATCAGGCGTTGTTGGACCGATACAACGGCACCAGGGTTTATTGCAACGAAAAGGCCTCATCCAAGATTTTGGACAAATATCACTACAAGTTCGGAGTTACCAAAAATTCGGTCCTCTCGAGCGATGATGTTGAGATCTTCTTCGACCGCAAGTATTATGTCTACACCTCGAGCAACTACTACTACGAGTACGATATCCGAATTACGAACAAGACCGACCAAACCCTCTACTTCGACCTCTCAAAGTGTTTTCGCATCAATCCCGACGGTTCGTCGCACACCTACTACGACGGTTCGCGTCAGACGGCAGTAACCAATGTCGGCTCGACGGGTCTGGGAGTCCATCTGGGGGCGGGTATAACGGTGGGTGGCGGTGCTGCCAGCGCCACGACAACGGTCTATACCAACGAGCGCATTCTGACCATTCCTCCCCATGCTCACGCCTATCTCTCGACCCACAAGGAGGTGGGCCGCGAGGTGGTATCGACCGGAGAGCCTCTCTGGAGACGCTTGCGCTACACCATTCCGACGGAGGTGCAGAAGGGCCGAATCTATAACTATACCGAGGAGGATAGCCCCGGATTTATCCGCTATACGCTCACCTACTCCAAGGATGCCGACTTCAGCACCTACTCCCACCTGAAGATGAACCTCTTTATCCAGCAGGTTATCGGAGTGAGTGAAGCCTGGTCGTTCCTGCTCAAACACGATAAGGATTTCTGTATCGTCGGATTGATGGCATATCGCTAATCTACACTCCCTTTTTGGGAGCAGTTTCTAACCCAATACTCCTAATGTTATGAAAAAGTTCTTGTTTTTGACCCTATCACTCTTTGTGGCGCTTCCTCTTTTTGCGCAGGATATGATTGTACGCCGAGACGGCTCGGTTGTGCAGGCAAAGATTATGGAGGTCTCCTCGTCGGAGATTAAATACAAACGACACTCCAACCCCGACGGCCCGTTGTTTACGCTCAAAACCACCGAAATAGTCTCTGTTAACTACGAAAATGGCGAAGTGGACCACTACGACCAGGCAGCAGAGCCGACCCCTGCCCCCGCAGCGGAGCCCGCCAAGCCCACCGAACCGCAGTTGGTGGAGGTGGCAACAGCGGCCAATAACCAGGCCCTGTTGGATCGGTACAATAACTCCCAAGTGAAGATTTTGAAGCAGAAAACGCCCGAGAAGGAGATGAAGCGTTTCTACTACTACAAGTTCGGCTTCACCCAAAATTCAGTCCTCTCCAACCAGGAGGTGGAGGTTACCTATTTGGTTAATGATACCAAAATACGTTTCAACTGGATTGAGTCACATCGTGATATCAGAATCACGAACAAAACCGATAAGACGATCTATGTCGATTTGGCTCGTTGCTTCCGCATCAACCTCGACGGCTCGTCGCACACCTACTACGATGGTTCGCGCCAAACGTCGGTAACCAATGCGGCAAGTACGGGTGTAAATGTCCATCTCGGAGCCGGAGTCAGCATCGGAGGTGGTGGCACCAATGCCGTAACCACCACCTACACAAACGAGCGAGTTCTCGCCATTCCGCCCCACTCGCACGACTACATCTCAACCCTGAAAATGGTGGGCAAGGAGATAATCACCGACGGAGAGCCTTGGAAGACCACCTTTGCGATGCCGTGGGAGGTGAAGCGCTGGGGTATCTATAATTTTACCGAGGCTGACAGCCCGGGAAGATTCAGTTATACCATAACCTACTCGAAGGATGCCGACTTCAGCACCTACTCCCAGTTGAAAACCGAACTCTATATTCAGCAGGTGTTAGGATTGCATAGTGAAGCGTTGACCGGAAAATTGGAGTTTGAACACGACCGCCAAACCTGTATTGTTGCCTATAAAATATACTAATTATGAAACAGATAACCACTCTACTGCTGGCCACATTGGCGGTAACCCCTCTCTTTGCGCAGGATATGATTGTACGCCGAGACGGCTCGGTTGTGCAGGCAAAGATTATGGAGGTCTCCTCGTCGGAGATCAAGTATAAGAAGTTCGCCAAACCCGATGGGCCGCTCTTTGTGCTGAAGACCTCGGAGATTATCTCTATCAACTACGAGGATGGCGAGGTGGAACGCTACGACCAGGCAGCCGATCCCGCTCCTGCCCCCGCAGCGGAGCCCGCAAAGCCTACCGAACCGCAGTTGGTTGAGGTGGCAACGGCTGCCAACAACCAGGCCCTGCTGGATCGGTACAACAACTCCCAGGTGAAGATTTTGAGGCAGAAGAATGGCGATAAGGAGATGAAGAGCGGCTATTATTATAAGTTCTGCTTCACCCAAAATTCGGTTCTCTCGAACGAGGAGGTAGAGGTCACCTATGTGCTCAATGAGTCCCCAACCCGATGGCATCGCGACATCAAAATCACGAACAAAACCGATAAGACGATCTATGTCGATCTGGCTCGCTGCTTCCGTGTCAACCTCGACGGCTCGTCGCACACCTACTACGATGGCTTGCACCAAACCTCGGTAACCAATGCCGGCTCAACGGGCGTAAGTGTTCGTTTGGGCGCCGGAGTCAGCATCGGAGGTGGCGGCACCAATGCCGTAACCACCACCTACACCAACGAGCGAGTTCTCGCCATTCCGCCCCACTCGCACGACTACCTCTCGACCTTGAAAATGGTGGGCGAGGAGATAATCACAAGTGGAGAACCTTGGAAAACCACCTATAAGATGCCCTGGGTGGTGAAGCGGTGGAAGGTCTACGACTTCACCGAGGCCGACAGCCCGGGAAGATTCAGTTATACTGTAACCTACTCGAAGGATGCCGACTTCAGCGCCTTCTCCCAAGTGAAAGCCGAACTCTATATTCAGCAGGTGCTGGGATTTGGCTGGGACAAATGGTCCTGGGCAGGCTGGGACATTGATTGGGATGCCAGTTGCATTGTTGCTCATTACGAACCGCCGTACAAGTAATTAGATTTCAGTCTATGTCACTGTTAAATGCCATATTAGGAAATGCCGGGCAGATGAAGCCCGAGGAGCTGCAACGTGAATTTTCGGAGATTCTGGTTGCCGGCGAAGAGATTGAGTCGGCCTATCGGCTGATTCGCGACAAGTGGGTATTTACCAACAAACGCCTCATCATGCTCAGCGTGCAGGGGGTGACGGGCTCGAAGCGTGAGTACCACTCGATACCCTACGGCTCGATCAACCAATTTGCCGTCGAGACCTCGGGAACCTTCGACGAGGACTGCGAACTCAAACTCTGGATCAAGGGCGCCAAGGAGCCGCTGGTCAAGGAGTTCAAGCGGGGCACCGACATCAAGGGCCTGCAACGAAGCCTGGCTGCACATATCTTGTAACCGCTCGGCTTTTCAATGAGCAATGAACTAAAAGAGCCTGTCTAACAAGTTTTTTGTTAGATGGGCTTTTTGTATATTTGTGACG
>CAYRPL010000122.1:0-5272 GCA_964426045.1 uncultured Alistipes sp.
GCTAATGCCAATCCTGTGGATATGATTAAAGTAGAAAATTAAATAAAACTCAAACGATATGAAGATTGCTTTTAAGAATTTCTTGATGACCTTGCGAAGATACAAGGTTGCTTCGCTGCTGAATGTGGTGGGACTAACCCTCGCCTTTGTGGCATTCTACATCATCTTTTCGCAGGTGTGGTTTTCGCTCACCTACAACCGCTCGCTTAAGGATGCCGGCCGCACCTATCTTATCTCACCCGACTTTGGGGGCGGGGCCGAGGAGATCAAGTGGAGCACCAACTCGCCCGGGGCCTTGGCTTACGAGGCAGCCTCTCAGTTCCCCGATGCCGAGCAGGTCGCCTCTGTGATGCCCTATCCGATGATTAACCGCATTTGGATAAAAAAGAGCGAGCACCACTTTGAGCCCTTCAACGACTACGTCTACCAAGGAACGGCCAATGTCCCCGAATTCTTCGGCTTCGAGTGTTTGGCGGGCGATTTCTCGCAGCTCAAAAATCCGAATACCCTTATCCTCTCGCGCACGGAGGCCGAAAAGTTGGGCGTGGGCGTAGGCGATGTAATCTATTTGGAGGGAGGCCGTATGCACGACGATGGCAAGCCGTCGCAACCGCAGACCATTGTGGCTGTTTTTGAGAATATGCCCAAGAACTGCATGTTCGGCCATTGGGGCATTATGCGCAGTGACGAAGAGGTTTATACGACGGGCAACAACAATTGGAACTATACGAACTATGTCCGCATGCGCGAGGGTGCCAATCTGGATACATACATCGAAATCTTCAAGAAGGGTTATGCCGAGTGGTTCCTTGGCATGGCGCAGGAGTGGATTGCGCAGACTGAGGACCCCGAAGAAAAGCAGATGGCTCAAGAGGAGTTGGAAAGTGGTGCCCATATTCTTGCCACACGCCTTGTGCCTGTCGATGATATCTATTACACCGAGTTTTACGACTCGGGCAACTTCCGAACCGGCAAGAAATCGACCCCGATTATCCTCTCGAGCATCGCGTTTATCATTGTACTGATTGCCTTTATTAATTTCATCAACTTCTTCTTCGCACTCGTACCCGTTCGTATGCGTGCGGTCAATATCTGCAAGGTCTTTGGTGCAAGTCAGGCGACACTGCGCTGGAACTTTATCTTCGAGGCTGTCGGGCTGGTGCTGCTCGCCATGGCCCTTACCTTCTACCTGATGATTGTGATTCAGGACAGTTTTATTATGAACTACTCAATCTGCTCATTGGCCCTCTCGGATAATATCCCCGTGATTATTATGGTTGTGGTGCTGATGGTGTTGTTGGCAGTTGTGGCGGCTTTGTACCCTGCCTTCTATATCACTCGTTTCAATGCTTCGTTGGGTGTTAAGGGCGGTTTTGCTCAATCGGCAACGGGCCGTCGTCTGCGCTCGGTAATGGTGGGTATGCAGTTTAGCGTTGCGATGATTCTGATTATCGTTACGGCGGTGTTCTGGTTGCAATATCGCTATATGATTAAATACGATTTGGGGTTTGACCGCGAAAATATCGTAACCTTTGCCTCGTGGGATCTGGGCACCCGTTCCGAAACCGTCGTGGAGCGACTCGCACAACATCCCGATGCCGTGGATGTCACCTCTTCGGCTGTCAATCTCTTCCGCTGCGCCCAGCAGTGGGGGCGTGAGTACGAGGGCCGAGAGTATATGGTGCGTGCCAATCCCGTGCGTTGGAATTTTCTGGATTTCTTCGATTTTGAGGTGGTAAATGGCGCAGGATTTACCCCCTCGTCGGGCGAGCGAAAGGAGATGGTGATGATGAGCCGCATGCACCGCGATATCGGGATTCCGATTGGCTACAAAGAGGGTGGCTACCTGACCTATGTGGGAGTAATAAAGGATGTGCGCCTCACCTCGCTCAGTCAGCAGGAAGACTATCATGCCTTCTACTGCTCGTCGGAGGGAACCCGTATGAGCCACTACTATATCCGTCTGCGTGCCGGAGCCGATGTCGAGGCCTTTGCCGACTATGTAAAGAAGTTATCGAAGGAGTTGGCACCCGCTGCCGACGAGCCTGAACTCTATTTCCTGGAGGAGTGGGTCGAGGGGCTCTACTCGCAAACCAAAAAGGATATGGTGCTTATCGGACTGTTTGCTGCTCTGGCTATCGTTATCGCTCTGATGGGAGTCTTCGGTATTGTGATGTTCGAGACGCAACACCGCCGCTCGGAGATTGCGGTGCGTAAGGTCTATGGCGCAACTACGGGCCAGATGATTGGTATGCTCAACCTGCGCTATGTGTGGATTGTTGTAGGCTGCTTCGTGGTTGCAGCACCTGTGGCGTGGTACGTTACCTCACGCTGGTTGGAGTCGTTCGCCAACCGCATCGCCCAGCCGTGGTGGCTCTATCTGTTGGCATTGGCCGCAGTCCTCGCCGTTACGGTCGGCCTTGTAACCCTCCGCTCGTGGCGTGCCGCCACCGAAAACCCCGCCGATGTGGTGAAGAGTAACTGATATACAGCCGATTTTGGGGACGAAAAATGACCCTGCGAAGTTCGGAAAGCGATAAAAAGTGGAGCGGGATTTTGAATTTTGAATTTTGCGCCCTAAATTTGCCCTATGAAACTCACCTTTCTTGGCACCGGAACTTCGCAGGGCGTACCCATCATTGGGTGTCGCTGTGCGGTTTGCTGCTCCGAGGACAGCCGCGACAAGCGTCTGCGCACGGCAGCCCTGGTTGAGGTGGCGGGCCTGAGGCTGATTATCGACGCCGGACCCGATTTCCGCTACCAGATGCTCCGCGAGGGGCTGCGTCACATCGACGCCATCCTCCTCACGCACGGACACAAAGATCACATCGGAGGGTTGGATGATGTGCGGGCCTTCAACTTTGTGGACTATCCGACCATCCACCGTATTCCGATTTATGGGGCCGACTACACCCTCGAGGCGGTGCGTCACGACTTCGCCTACGCCTTTGTCGAGGGGCGCCCCCGCTACCGAGGAGTCCCCGAGTTGGAACTTGTTGAGGTCGATACCTCGCACCCCTTTATGGTGGCGGGTGTCGAGGTGATGCCCATTGCGGGACACCACTCCTCACGCTTTCAGGTCACGGGCTACCGCATCGGAGGCCTGGCCTACCTGACCGACTTCAAGAGCATCGAACCGGCCGAGGTGGAGAAACTGCGGGGGCTCGATACGCTGGTGGTCAATGCCCTGCGTCGTGCACCCCACGACTCGCACTTCTCGCTCGACGAGGCCCTGGCTTTGATTGAAGAGGTGAAACCCCGCCGTGCCTATCTTACGCACCAATCGCACGATATGGGACGCTACGAAGAGCTCTCGGCCGACCTTCCCGAGGGGGTCTTTTCGGCTTACGATAAATTAAAAATTGAGATACCCGAATAGTATGAAACGATTTGATAACAAAGTGGTTATAGTGACCGGCGCCTCCTCCGGAATCGGTGAGGCCATGGCCTATGAATTTGCTGCCCGCGGTGCCGCCGTAGTGCTGGGTGCCCGCAGCGAGGATAAACTCAAAGAGGTGGCCGAAAAGATTCGTCAGACGGGCGCCAAGGCCGCCTGGTGCGCCTGTGACGTGGTGAAAGAGGAGGAGTGTAAGCAGCTGATTCAGACTGCCGTGGATAACTTTGGCGGCGTTGATGTCCTGATCTGCAATGCCGGACTCTCGATGCGTGCTATCTTCGACGACGTAGACCTCTCGGTGCTCCACCGCCTGATGGATGTAAACTTCTGGGGCACGGTGAACTGCTGCAAATACGCCCTTCCCTACCTGCAGAAGGCCAAGGGCTCGATTGTCGGCATCTCCTCGGTGGCCGGCCTGCACGGACTCCCAGGCCGCACGGGCTACTCCGCCTCGAAGTACGCCATGACCGGATTTTTGGAGACCCTGCGCATCGAGAACCTCAAGAAGGGGCTCCATGTGATGGTCGCCTGCCCGGGCTTCACCGCCTCGAATGTTCGCTTCTCGGCCCTCACGGCCGACGGTTCGCAGCAGGGTGCCACTCCCCGCAACGAGGGCAAGATGATGACCGCAGCCCAGGTTGCCCGCATCGTGGCCCAGGCCACCGGTCGCCGTCGCCGCCTCTGCCTGATGGAGGCCGAGGGTCGTGCCACCCACTTCATCAAGAAGTTCGCCCCCGGACTCCTTGATAAACTCTTCTATTGGGTGATGGCTAAAGAGCCGGACTCTCCCTTCAAGTAATTTTTTGATTTTATAGGGCATATTTTGCACCGCCTTGCTTGCCCCGAATGGGAAATACGTCAAGTATGTCCCATCCGGGGCAATCTTCGTTGGCACAAAATCTGCTCCTCTAAAATCAAAAGTTGGGCGGCACTCCTTAAACTCCTTAATCTCTTTAACCTCCTTATATTCCTTAATTGCCCCCTTATCTCTTTGCAGGAGATTGCCACGTCGGTCGCTTACGCTTCCTCCTTGCTGAAAGGAATAATTGCTCATTACTAATTGCTCATTGCTCATTAAAAAAATCTGCCGTTTTGTCAGTCAAAATGGCAGTTTTTTCTTCTCTGGCAGACAAAAAACGGACATTTCGAGCAAAAATGGGGTGCCGTGGGGTTTGGTATAACCTTTGATTATTGGGTGAGCGAATCCCAAATGGGAGAAAATTGAACAGAAAACAAAAGTATAATTAAAAAATAGAAAACTATGGGAAAGATTATTGGTATTGACTTGGGTACGACCAACTCGTGCGTGTCGGTTATGGAGGGCTCGGAGCCCGTTGTTATTCCGAATTCGGAGGGTCATCGCACCACTCCTTCGGTAGTTGCCTTCACCGAGGGTGGTGAGCGCAAGGTGGGTGATCCCGCCAAGCGTCAGGCCATCACGAACCCCAAGCGCACCGTATTCTCGATTAAGCGCTTCATGGGTGAGCGCTTCGACAAGGTGGAGAACGACATCAAGCGTGCTCCCTATACCATCGTGCGTGGTGACAACAACACCCCCCGCGTAGAGATTGACGGTCGTCAGTACACGCCGCAGGAGATTTCGGCCATCACGCTCCAGAAGATGAAGAAGACGGCCGAGGACTATCTGGGTCAGGAGGTGACCGAAGCTGTAATCACCGTACCCGCCTACTTCAGCGACTCGCAGCGTCAGGCCACCAAGGAGGCCGGTGAGATTGCCGGTCTGAAGGTGCGCCGCATCATCAACGAGCCGACGGCTGCCGCCCTGGCTTACGGTCTGGACAAGAAGAACAGCGACATGAAGATCGCCGTATATGACCTCGGTGGTGGTACGTTCGACATCTCGATCCTTGAGCT
>CAYRPL010000123.1:0-5131 GCA_964426045.1 uncultured Alistipes sp.
TGCAGTCGCCTCGGCGGGAGCATACTTCAGGTATGTGACTGTCGGGGCGGCAAGGGAAGGTCAAAATTTGCCCGTCATGACAACAAAAATTTAGCGTTGTACACGACCCGACGCATTACCCCCCGCCAACGACTCCACCTCCTCGGCCGAAACCAGGTTGAAGTCGCCGTTGATGGTGTGCTTCAGGGCCGAAGCTGCTACGGCAAATTCGAGGGCCTCTCCCTGCGTGGGCTTGGTCAGCAGGCCGTGGATGACACCTCCCGAGAAGCTGTCGCCGCCACCTACACGGTCGATAATGGGATTGATATCGTAGCGGCGCGAAACATAGAACTCCAAGCCGTTATAGATCATCGCCTTCCAGCCGTTGTGCGTAGCCGAGAAGCTCTCTCTGAGGGTCGAAATCACATACTTGAAGTCGAAGGCCTTGGCCATCTGCTCGAAGATACCCTTGTAACCCTCGGCATCGGTATTGCCACCCTCGACATCGGCCTCGGGCTTAAAGCCCAGACACAACTCGGCATCCTCCTCGTTGCCGATGCAGACATCGACATACTGCATCAGAGGGCGCATAATCGACTGGGCCTTCTCCTTGGTCCAGAGCTTCTTGCGGAAGTTCAGGTCGACCGAGACGGTCACTCCGTGGCGCTTGGCAGCCTCGCAGGCCAGGCGGGTAAGTTCGGCCGCCTTGTCCGAGATAGCGGGGGTGATACCCGACCAATGGAACCAATCGGCACCCTCCATGATGGCGTCGAAGTCGAAGTCCGAGGGGTCAGCCTCGGCAATCGAGGAGTGGGCACGGTCATAGATTACCTTCGAGGGGCGCATCGAGGCCCCGGTCTCGAGGTAGTAGATACCCACACGGTCACCGCCACGGGCGATATAGTCGGTCTTCACGCCATACTTGCGCAGCGAATTGACGGCCGACTGACCAATCTCGTGGGTCGGGAGCTTGGTTACGAAGTAGGCATCGTGACCATAGTTGGCGCAGCTGACGGCCACATTGGCCTCACCACCGCCATAGACTACGTCAAACGAATCGGACTGCACAAAGCGGGTATTGCCCGGAGTCGAAAGACGCAACATAATTTCACCTAAAGTTACAATCTTCATCTTTTTCTATTTTTCGGTTTTCTATTTTCGATTTCTTCTATCTTTTGGTTTTCGCTTATCGGGATGTTTTTGCGGACTCCCGGTTATCGGTTTCGGCGCCGCGCACCCTAAAACTGGAAATAGTTCTTGGCGTTGCGGTAGCAGATACCCTCGACAATCTCGCGACCGATGAAGTCAATCTCCGAGGCGGGCAGCAGACCCTGCTCGATATCCTGGCCCAGCAGGTTGCAGAGCGTGCGGCGGAAATACTCATGACGCGGGTACGAAAGGAACGAGCGCGAGTCAGTGAGCATACCCACAAAGCGGCTCAGCAGGCCTAAGGTCGAGAGGGCGTTCATCTGCTTCTCCATACCATCCTTCTGATCGAGGAACCACCAGCCCGAGCCAAACTGAATCTTGCCGGCTCCGTAGCGACCATCCTGGAAGTTGCCGAGCATCGTAGCCACCAGCTCGTTGTCACGCGGATTGAGGTTATAGATAATGGTCTTGGTCAGTTTGTCCTGGCTGTCGAGCATATCGAAGAACTTGGACATCTTCTTGGCCACCGTGAAGTCACCAATCGAGTCGAAGCCCGTATCGGGGCCCAGCTGACGGAACATGCGCGAGTTGTTGTCACGGATGGCTCCGTAGTGGAACTGCTGGGTCCAACCCGTCTCCCAATCCATAACGGCAAACTCGACCATCATGGCAGTCTTATACTTTAAGATCTCCTCGCGCGTGAGGGGCTCGCCGCCATAGACCTTCAGGAAGATGGCCTCGACCTCCTTTTGGGTGTACTCTTCGGCATAGAACTCCTCGATGCCGTGATCCGAGAGGCGGCAACCCACCTGCTCGAAGAACTTGTGGCGCACACGCAGCGCCTCAATCACATCCTCAAAGCACTTAATCTCCACACCCGAGACCTCGGCCAGGCGGTCGATATAGGCCTTGAAGTTGGCGGGATTCTCCACAGCCATCGCCTTGTCAGGGCGCCAGGTGGGGAGCATCTTGACGGCAAAGCCGTCCTCCTTGACCTTGATGTGGTGCTCGAGCGAATCCACCGGATCATCGGTCGTGCAGACCACCTCGACGTTGTAGTGCTGCATCAGACCGCGGGCGTAGTACTCGGGCTTCTGCAACAGCTCGGTGCAGTGGTCGTAAATCTCACGAGCCGTCGAGGGATTTAATAACTTCTCGACGCCAAATGCAGTCTTAAGTTCCAAATGGGTCCAATGGTAGAGCGGATTGCGCATCGTATAGGGTACCGTCTCGGCCCACTTCTCGAACTTCTCCCAATCCGAGGTATCCTTACCCGTGCAGTAGCGCTCATCGACACCGTTGGTGCGCATCGCACGCCACTTGTAGTGGTCGCCCTCCAACCAGATCTTCGAGAGGTTGTCGAAGCGGTGGTTCGAGGCCACATACTCGGGAATCAGGTGGCAGTGGTAGTCGATGATGGGCATCTTGGCTGCGTGGTCGTGATAGAGCCGCTCGGCCGCCTTGCTCTGCAAGAGAAAATTTGCGTCGTTAAACTGTTTCATAGAGATTGATTTTATTATTAAATTTCTCGGTTTTTGAACTCTTTTTTAACTCATTTTTTCAATTTTTTCCAACCGTTGTTTTTCATTAGGTAAAGATAGCTCTTTTTTTGATGCCCGAATATAAATTTTTGACAGAAAATCCGAAATAATTGCCAAAACCCCGCACCAAGAACCCCTTCCCGCAAATTTGTTGTTCGATTTCGGCAAAAAGTACTTGCAGGTGCAGGTAACTTTTCATACCTTTGTGATGACGAAAAAACCTAAACAACATGAAGCATATTGTTACCCTGCTGGCAGCCGCGATGTTGGCATCGTGCTGCGCACCCAAACTGAAGGTCGAGGTGGCCAACCCATCCGAAATCGACCGCCAACACGAAACCATCGAGCTCGCCTGGAGCGAACTCGAGGCCGAAGGATTCAACCCCGAAGAGGTGGTAGTCCGCCTCCTTGACCAGGAGATTCCCTCGCAGGTACTCTTTTCGGCCGAGGGCGAGCCCGCAGCCCTGATTTTCCAGGCCACCATTACCGCCTCCGAGAAGCAGACCTATGTTATAGAGGCCGGTGTTCCGGCCTCCTACCCCACGCGCGTATTCGGCCGCTACGTTCCCGAGCGCCTGGATGACTACGCCTGGGAGAACAACAAGACAGCCTATCGTGCCTACGGCCCCGCGCTGGAGAGCGCCCCAGGTGAGATGCTCTCGACCCCGGGATTTGACTGCTGGGTCAAGTCGGTCGATACGCTGGTTATCGACGCCCGCTACCGCCGTGGCAACTACCACCACAACTACGGTGACGGCATGGACTGCTACAAGGTAGGTCGCACGCTCGGAGCCGGTGCCTCGGCCCCCTACATCGACGAGCAGCTCTGGCTCAGTGGCAACTATGTCACCTGGCAGACCTTGGCCAACGGCCCGATTCGTACCGCCGTACTGCTCACCTACGCCCCCTTCAAGGCCGGAGAGAAGGAGGTAACCCTCAAGAAGTATATCTCGCTGGATGCCTACAGCCACTTCAACCGCATCGAAAACATCTACGAGGGAGACTTCACGACCCTGCCCGTTGCGGCCGGCTTTGTGCGTCACGATGTAAAAGCCCTCTTCTCGACCGAGGAGGGGTTGGCCTTCACGGAGGCTGCTTCGGACTCGAAGCACCCCGAGCAGGATGGCGACCTCTTCTTCGGCGTGATTATGCCGGGTGCCGAATTCCGTGCCGAGGCTGCGGGCCACGCCGTTGCCATTGCCGAGGTCGAGAGTGGAACTCCGATGGTCTACTACGCCGGTTCGGGCTGGAGCCAGGGCGGCGTGAAGGATATGCGTCAATGGATGACCATCCTCGAGGAGGCCTCCGCCTCGGTCAGCAACCCCCTGCAGGTTACCATTCTATAAATACAAGGCGTGCGTCGCATCGGTGTTATATCGGATACCCACGGGTGCTTTGACGATACATTGCGTGACTTCCTGCGCGATGTAGACGAGATTTGGCATGCCGGAGATATCGGCTCCATCGAGCTGGCCGACCAGATTGCCGCCTTCAAGCCCCTGAAGGCTGTTTGCGGAAACTGCGATGGCGGTGTGATGCGTCGGGTTTACGACACCTTCGAGTGGTTCAAGTGCGAAGAGGTGGGGGTGCTGATGACCCACATCGGGGGCTATCCCCGCCACTACGCCCCGGGCATCGTGCAACGTATCGCAGGGTGCAAACCCAAACTCTTTATCGCAGGCCACAGCCACATCCTGAAGGTAATCTACGACCCCGTGTATGACCTGCTGCACATCAACCCGGGGGCGGCCGGCCGTTCGGGATTTCACAAGGTGCGCACCGCAGTCCACTTCACAATCGACGGCAGCGAGATTCGCGACATGGAGGTCGGAGAGTGGCCTAAATAATTAGTGATTAGAGTTGTTGATTGAGGGTGTCCATCGGGCACCCTCAGTTATATTATACAACTTCGATTTACAATAAAAGGTTGCACAGGTGCGTTATTCGGGCAACCGAACCAAAAATTAGGTAAAAACGCATGCAAAAACGCACGAAAATTTTGGAGCGCCTGCTGGCTGAAACAGCCTTTGAGGCAGCAAAGAGCAGGATTTATGCCGACCCCGCAGCATTGCTCGCCCGCAATCTTACGAATGAAGACCAAGGGCTGGCCCACGAACTTCTCGGGGCGATGTTAAACCCCGAGGAGCGGCTCGAATTACAAGCAAATATTGAAGAGCACATCCACACCGCATCTTCCGATGGTGAGCCGAACTTCGAGCGCCTCTTTATGGTGCTGTGCGAGCAGCTCAAGTGGCGCTTTGCGGGTGTGCAGCGCATCAGCACGGCCCATCTGCTGGCCTGGATTGCCGAACAGCCAACCCTTGTGGCCGACTGCCTGCACCGACGAGGCATCACCTCGGGGCGTATTCTGCGCAAGTTGGAGCAACTGACGGAGCTTACCTCGAAGGTCACCCGAGAAGTGGCCGGCAAGGAACTGACGGTCTGCGCCGGTATCGTCGGTG
>CAYRPL010000124.1:0-5129 GCA_964426045.1 uncultured Alistipes sp.
ATACCGACCGTGAGGAGGCCGAATTGGTCGCAACGGCCATCCGTGACCGTGTGCGCGAGACGGAGGGTCGCTACTCCGAGGTGGCGGTGCTCTACCGCACCAACTCCCAATCCTCGGCCATCGAGGAGTCGCTGCGTCGCAAAGCCATCCCTTACCGCATCTATAAGGGCTCGTCGTTCTACGACCACAAGGAGATTAAGGACCTGTTGGCCTATATCCGCTTGGTAATCAACCCGAAGGATGACGAGGCCTTCCGCCGTATCGTAAACTACCCGACACGCGGCATTGGCGATACGACCGTCGAGCGTATCGCTACGCTGGCCCGTGAGCGGGGCCTTTCGATGTGGGAGGCGGTCGATACGCTGGTGGCCGAGACGACCACCGACCCCGTGCAGCGTACCATTGTGCGTAAGGTGACCGAGTTTGTGGCTCTGATTCGCTCCCTCTCACTCGAGCGCACCCAAAAGGGGCTCTATGAGTTCGGCTTGGAGATTGCCCAGCGGTCGGGAATCCTGCCGCTGTATCGCATGGAGAATACCCCCGAGGCGACCTCGGCCATCGACAACATCGAGGAGCTGTTGAACACGATGCAGCTCTTCAAGGAGCAGCGCGATGCCGAGATTCGCAGCGGTGAGCGCACCGAGGAGGAAGAGGCGACCATCGAGGAGTGGATGCAGTCGGTGATGCTGATGACCGACATGGATAACGAAGACCCCGAGGACAACAACAAGGTGACCCTTATGACCGTGCACTCGGCCAAGGGGTTGGAGTATGACCACGTCTATATTGTCGGCATGGAGGAGAATTTGTTCCCCTCGCAGCGTGCCGTGGAGTCCCCCGATGGCTTTGAGGAGGAGCGCCGTCTCTTCTATGTGGCACTCACGCGTGCCAAATGCGACGCCACGCTGAGCTATGCCGAGTCGCGCTTCAAGTGGGGAAATATGGAGTTCTCGCGTCCGAGTTGCTTCCTAAAGGAGATTGACGCGCGCTATGTGGAGTGCGAAGCGGAGGAGGAGCCGCGCAGTTATGGAGCCTTGGTTGCCCGCAACACAACCCCCTCGGGAGAACGCTCGGCCATCGAGGAGCTGCGCCGCCGCTTCGACTACCGCTTCCAGCAGAAGAGTAATTCGTCGTCGGGCGATGGCGCCAAGCGTATTCAGCCCGGGCACCCGCTCTACAGCCGCTCGGTGAACACGGCTCCCAAGCCGCAACCCAAGCCGCAACCCAAGCCGCAATCCCCGACCCCTTCGGCACCGGCCTCGGATCGTCTGCGTCGCATAGGTGTAGTGAGCCCCGCTGCTGCGGCCGCCCCTGCAGCCCCCTGTGCCTATCACATCGGAGAGCGGGTCGAGCATCCTCGCTTCGGAGCCGGAACCATTCAGCGCATCGAGACCCTGGCCCAAGACCACAAGTTGGTGGTACTCTTCACCGACGGGAGCGAGCGCACGCTGTTAGCCAAATTTGCCAAATTGACAAAACTTTTCTAGTTTTAGGTTATGACGCTTAAGGAACGGTACGAAGGAATCATTGACTGGTTCTCTAAAAACATGCCCACAGCAGAATCCGAGCTCAACTATAGAAATCCGTTTGAACTGTTAGTGGCGGTGATTCTCTCGGCTCAATGCACCGACAAACGGGTCAATTTGGTGACCCCGGCCCTCTTCGAGGCCTTCCCGACGGCAGAGCGTATGGCCCAAGCCTCGGTCGAGGAGATTTATAACTTCGTAAAGAGCGTGTCGTACCCCAACAATAAGGCAAGGCACCTTGCGGGCATGTCCCGTATGCTGGTCGAGGAGTTTGGTGGGCAGGTTCCGAGCGACCGTGCCGAGCTGCAGCGTCTGCCGGGCGTAGGGCGCAAGACGGCCAATGTGGTGGGGGCTGTGATTTGGCAGCAGGAGGTGATGCCGGTCGATACCCACGTTTTTCGTGTCTCGAACCGCATCGGCCTGACTAACCGCTCGAAGAGCCCGCTGCAAACCGAGCTGACACTCGAGAAGCACATCCCCTCTTCGCTGCTGCCCGTTGCCCACCATTGGTTGATTCTGCACGGCCGCTACGTCTGCACGGCCCGAGCCCCCAAGTGCGCCGAGTGCGGCATCGCCCCCTGGTGCAAGAGTGCCCCGAAAACCTCGCTTAAGTAGTTGGCTCAGAGGGGGCTGTTTTGTAGTTGAAAATATTTTGCTTATCTTTGCATAATACGAACAAACTGTAAGGATGGAGAATCGGAATACGGGGGCTTTGACCCTGGACAAAGGGGAGCTGCAAAAGTTGCAGGCTTTGTTGGCCCGCGAGGGGCTTCGTATCGTGCTGCTGGCACACACCAATCCCGATGGTGATGCCGTCGGCTCGGCCTTGGCCTGGGCTCGCGAGTTGGAGCGCCTGGGCCATCGTGTAACCCTCATTGCTCCCAACAAATTCCCCTACTTCCTGGATTGGATGCCTCGCATTGATGAGGTGATTATCCACCGTCTGGAGCCCGAAAAGGCCGAGCAGGCGGTCGATGTGGCCGATGTCATCTTCTGCATCGACTTCAACGGCATTGCCCGCCTCGAGGCGCTGGGTGAGGCCATCGAGCGCAACCAAAGAGCCGTGCGCGTGCTCATCGACCACCACCTGCAACCTGCGGAGCACTACGATATCCGCTTCTCGCACCCCGAGAGCTCCTCGACCGCCTTTTTGGTCTATACGTTGATTTGCGAAATCTTCGGCAAGGAGCACATCACCCGCCAGATGGCCGAGTGCCTCTATGTGGGTATGATGACCGACACGGGCAACTTCTCGTTCTCGTTCCTTACACCGGCCCTCTACCGTGCCGTGGCCAACCTGGCCGAGACGGGCATCGATATCCCCAACCTGCACAACAGCGTCTATAACGCCTACTCGCCCCAGCGGGCCCGCCTCTTTGGTTATGTCATCAACCGCAAGATGCAGTTCCTGCGGCATAACACCGTGGCCTATATGTCACTCACCGAGGCTGAGATGCGTCGCTTCTATTTCCAGCAGGGCGACAGCGAGGGCTTTGTGAACTACCCGCTGACGGTCGGCAAGATGAAGATGTCGGCCATGTTCCTGGCCCATACCAAGTTTATCCGCATTTCGCTGCGCTCGCGCGGGGATGTGGATGTCAATCTCTTTGCCCGCCGCTACTTCGAGGGTGGCGGCCACAAGAACGCTGCGGGTGGCAAGTCCTACCGCTCGATGGATGAAACCATCGAACATTTCGTGCGTTCGGTTGAGGAGTTTGCCAAGGAGGGGGGCTTCAGAGAGGGCGGCCTCAAGGAGGGCGATAAGTAATAACCAGAGGTCTTTAAGCGGTCGAGAGGTTTGTTCCTTCGACCGCTTTTTTTGCAATCGGGGCCGAAATCCGCATTATATTTTGTATCTTTGCGCCACCTTTTCCAACGACGATGAGACAGACAAGAGTTGCAACCCCCCTTTCGCTGGGTACCGACCGGCTGGCGACGCTGCTGATGCGTTACGCCATCCCCTCGATTATTGCCATGACTTCGACCTCGTTGTACAACATCATCGACAGCATCTTCATCGGACACGGCGTGGGCGCACTCGCCATCTCGGGTCTGGCCCTTACGATGCCCCTGATGAACCTCTCGTCGGCCTTTGGTGCAATGGTCGGCATCGGAGCCGCCTCGATTATCTCGATTCGCTTAGGCGAGGGAAACCGCTCGGCGGCCGAGCGAACCCTTGGAAATGTGGTCCTGCTCAACGCCCTGATAGGCCTTGTGATGATGCTTATCAGCATCCTGTTTCTCGATCCGATTCTCTACTTCTTCGGTGCCAGCGACCAGACCATCGGCTATGCCCGTGACTTTATGCAGATTATTCTGGCCGGTTCGGTCATTACCCACATGTTCCTGGGTCTGAACGAGGTGTTGCGTGCTTCGGGCTATCCGCAGAAGGCCATGCTCTTTATGCTGATTTCGGTGGCTATCAACTGCTCGCTCAATCCGCTCTTCATCTTTGTCTTCGATTGGGGAATCCGCGGTTCGGCTCTCGCTACGGTGATTTCGCAATCGGTGGCCCTCTCGCTCTCACTGCGCCACTTTTCGAGCGGCGAGAGCTTCCTGCACTTCAAGCACGGAGTATTTCGATTGCGTAAGAAGATTGTGGCCGGCATCCTCTCCATCGGTGCCGCCCCCTTCCTGCTGCACCTTTGCGCCTCGGTGGTGGTGGTCTTTGTCAATAAGGCGTTGCAGAACAACGGTGGCGACCTCTATATCGGTGCCTATGGCATTATCAACCGTGTGGCGATGCTCTTTTTGATGGTGGTCTCGGGCCTGAACCAGGGTATGCAGCCCATTGTCGGCTACAACTACGGCTCCAAGCAGTACCGCCGTGTCATGAAGACCCTTCTGATGACCATCTTCTGTGCCATCTGCGTTACAACCACCGGTTTCCTCGTCAGTCAGCTCTGCCCGCGCCAGGTGGCGATGCTCTTTGTGGGAAGCGGCGACAGCAACTCGGCCCAACTGATTGAGGTGGCCGCCGAGGGACTGCGCATCGTGATGATGTTCTTCCCGATTGTGGGATTCCAGATTGTGACCAGCAACTTCTTCCAATACATCGGAAAGCCCAAACGAGCCATCCTGCTCTCGATGACCCGTCAGATGCTCTTTCTGGTGCCGCTGCTGATTCTCCTGCCTCCCCGCTATGGCGCCATGGGAGTCTGGTACTCCATGCCGATTGCCGATACGGCCGCCACACTGCTCGCTGCCGTGCTTCTCTTCTTCCAAATCCGCTGGTTTAGAAGGGCTATTAGAAATTAGTGGTTAGAGGTTAGTGAGACTCTCTTATAGACTGATAGAAAAAGGCGAACTCCATTGCCCATTGCTTATTCCTCACTGCTCATTGCTATAAAAAGCGCGATAAAAGGCAAAAAAAACTAAAAATGAGTGAAAAAATTTTGCGCACCCGAAAATTTATCCTTACATTTGCGGGCTGAAAAGTGTAAAAACTTTAATAATAACCTAATATTAACAACAAAAACGCAACGAAAATGAAAGCAGGAATCCATCCTCAGAATTATCGTATTGTGGCCTTCAAGGACATGTCCAACGACCACGTGTTTTTGTGCCGGTCCGCCGTTTCGACAAAAGAGACCATCGAAGTGA
>CAYRPL010000125.1:0-3197 GCA_964426045.1 uncultured Alistipes sp.
ACTAATGTTCACTACCCCCTCAAAGTAGCGTGTCTACCAATTTCACCACCTGGGCAACAATCTTTAGAACTCCCCCAAATTTCCAATTGGGTGTGCAAATATAGGGACTATTTCGGATTCTGCAAAAAAATATCGCACTTTTTTTCAAAAAGTTAAATTTTCCCCGTTGCCGATTAGGCCCTAATAAAGCTACAAACCGCCTCCTGCAAAAGAGTAAAGCGGCTAAAAGCAAGAAGTCGGCCGATTCCCTCGCGGGTAGCATTTTTGTTACCCGCGAGATCTTTCGCCTATCGGTTACCCTTTGCCCTATTGTGGGTCTTGCAGAGCATTTGGCAGTTGTTGATATCTGTTGCTCCGCCCCTGCTCCAGGCTGAAACATGATCGGCATCCATTTCGTTGATTTTCCATATCTTGGTCCGATTTGCTTCATGGCCTATGGCGCACAACGGACAGTTCGAGCACCCCTTCTCTATTGCCTCTTTTGTCTGTTGTGCATAGACCTTTCGCTTGGTTGCGTCATCAAATAAGCGAACATTTAAAAGTTGAGTCGCCTTTTCTCCTCCCAGCAGATATTCAAAGATACCCTTATGGTCTTCCACATAAGGGTCTGCGTACAACTCATCCACTTTTTCTGCCATTTGTTTAGGGCTATAGGGCTGTTTGTGGTAGGTTTCATACAATCGTCCCCATTCCAAACCGCGCATCTCCTTTTTGATATCCGGAAATATCGTGGAGGCCCAATCAATCACCGAATAGAAATAGGTTTTGATTTCGTCAATCTGTTCATCTCGTCGATGCGCACTCATATACTCGGCAATACGCCCCTTGCTGACCCAATCCAATGCTGCCTCCAAAAAATCCTGTCGATTCACCGAGCCCGAAACGAATAAACTCCATTTTTGGATATTGGAATTTTGGCTGTTACTAAATACCTCTTTACATCGCGTAACAAAGGGCCCCGAGAAGATTGCATTCAGACGCTCTTGGTTATTCAGAGGCACACCCACAATATTGATGGTTTCAAACCATTTTTTTATCTCGTTTTCGGTCCCTTCACACTCATAGATTAACAGTTTCCGGCTTAAAATCCACGCCTGCAAATCCTTGTCTAAATCGGAAAACTTATGTGGTATCTTGTCTATATGAATGGATAGCTTATCGGTAACAAAACGGCCTATGCTTGTGATGCGCTGCTGCCCATCCAATACCTCGAAACGGTCATCCACCTTGTTGAAATAGATCAACCCCAAGGGATAGCCATTAAGTATAGACTCAATTACAGCGACATCCTTTTTTCCGTCAGCATAGATGTAGTTGCGCTGGTACTCGGGCTGAATAACCAACCGCCCCCCTAAACCGAAAAGTCCTTTCCCTTCATATTCATTGTATTGAAATCCTTCGCAAATATCACGAATAGTAATCTGTTTAAGTTCCGTTTTCATAGTGTTATTAGTTCTTGATTTTACGAATTGTTATTCGTACATAAGTTTTTTCTCCTATCTTGCCTTCAGCATTCTTTATCATTCCTGGGATTTGAGTTGTCGAATAAGAATTCTTGCATATCTGCTCTTGCCATTTATTACCGTGTCTTTGGGATTGTTCATCAACCCACCTATCGGCATCGACGGATGAGTATTCTGAAGTATGGCTGAACTACCCCCCCCTCTAATGTGCTGTACACCAAGTCTTTACCATCTTCACCTTTCCTAAATTCCACTATTTCAAATTGTTCGGGGCAATATTTATCAAGAAAAGAGATAGGAACCCCCATTACACCATCATAGTCGGAGGGGATGGCATCGGTATAGGGAACTTCGATAGCGTCGTAGTTGTCGTAACGATCATAAGCCAATTTGCCGCGCAGCTCCTTATGCTTGCTGAATCGCAGATTATCCGCCATGGTCATCAACGAAAGCGGTTGATGACGACGACCATGGTCGAGATTGGTAAACCAACACGAATTCCCAAGACGCGTATAGTTGCCAATATAACCCAATTTGGCAGCCTTCTCCTTGTCGCTTTTTTTAACTTCTGTCCCTTCTGGAACAGCAAAAACCATATCAGAAACAAAACCTGTTGCGCCTAACCATATGCTGTTATTTTTTATGTGAGGAAAAATCTCTTTATACGTTATGGCGTTCATGTTTCCAATGATTAAAAAAAACTTATCCTTTTCTTTTAACCAACTAAAAAACTCACGCCACAGCGAAAACGGAGGATTGGTAACAATGATATCGGCTTCATCGCGTAATGCCGTCACCTCTTTTGAGCGAAAATCACCATCTCCTTCCAAATAGCGCCACTGTAAATCTTTTAGGTTAATCTTTCCATCGCCCGAAATATCGTGCTCCAAAGTAAATATTTTACCGTTGATTTGGGTCTTCGAGGGGTCGAAATGAGGTGCGGTGGTTTCAAACAATGAGGGCTGATAGAGCATTTTATAATTTTTACTCTCCGGTGCGTAGCTGGTGCTGATTAGTTTCTTCAGCCCCAGGCGCCCGAAATTTTGGGCAAAGTACATCGTAAAGTTACTCCATTCAGGGTCGTCACAAGGCAAAAGAACCGTCTTCCCACGGAATGTATCGGAATCATACTCCAAATAGGCGTTGATTTCATTCTCAATATCGTAATACTGTGTGTAGAATTCATCCTTCTTAGCGCTTTTGGCCTGGGTCAGATTTAGGTTTGCCATGGTTGTAAAGGGTTGGGAACTCGCTCCTATCGGCAAACAAAAAAAAGATGGGCATAAAACCGTTCGTTGATTGCCTATCCAAATCCAAGGTACGGCCAAGCACCCCATACACAGATAAGCACGAACGGTTCACGCCCAAAGACGTGAACCTCCGCCGCTCATTCCCGTGTATTCAAAAATTTGGCCGTTTCTGGATTTGGGAATAAGAGCTAAAGCTCGATTATATGTTAGTATCTATTTTCCTGTTTTTTGCTTTCTCTTTTTGTTTCTACAAATGTACAAAATCTTTTTGGAATATGGTAGCTGCCCACGATAAATTTGTATAATTGGGTTATTTCGGGGCATTAGGAGAGGGGATTCTCAATTCAAAATTGTCACTTATGGGAATTGTAGGAGGTGTAGGAGATATAGGAGGTCTTAGGATTTTGTAATGAATTTAAGGAAGTTAAAGAGTTTAAGGGGAGATTATACGGTCAATCCCTAAATTCATTAAACCCCTTATCCT
>CAYRPL010000125.1:3207-5055 GCA_964426045.1 uncultured Alistipes sp.
CCTTATCCTCCGTCGTTACGACGGTTTGTTGTCAGAAGGCGGTAGTTGCAACGCTCGGTAAAAAACGAGTGTACCCAAATGGACACACTCGCTTTTACCGGAAGTATAACAGGAGGGATCAAGGCTTGCGAAGCGCTTGAAACCGCAGCATACTAAGGCGTATGTAAGGATTTCGAGGGCGAGCGTAACGCAGAAATCACCTTGTTAGGCAACTTCTTAGCGGTAGCAGATGGCTCCTTATCGCAACAAACTAAAGTCCCATTTCGCCAATCAGGTACCCCGCCCCTCCCACTTTGTCGATAACGAAGAGGACATAGCGGATATCGACGGCGATATTGCGGCAGATGGTGGGATCGAAGGCGATATCGGACATGGTGGAGCGCCAGGTGCGGTCGAAATTGACACCGATAAGTTCGCCCTTGCGGTTCAGCACGGGTGAGCCCGAGTTGCCGCCCGTAGTCTGGTTCGAGGCCAGGAAGCAGACGGGAACCGTCAGGCGGCCGTTCATCTCGATACCCCAGCGGCCATAATCCTTGGTGCGGTAGTGGTCGCGCAGAGCCTGGGGGATATCGTAGTCGTAGATTTCGGGGTTATCCTTGGCGATGATACCGTCGAGGGTCGTAAGCGGCGTATGGTACTCGCCGTCGGCATACTCATAGCCGCAGATCGAGCCGTAGGCCACACGCAGGGTCATATTGGCATCGGGGAAGAAGGGGCGCTTGGGGTCGAACTGCATTAGGGCCTTCAGGTAGGGGCGATACCACTGCTCGATGGCGGGGGCATTGCTCAGGTTGCGGGGCAGGCGGCCCGAGGTGTTGCGGAAGAGGTCATAGAGCTTATAGGCGGGGTCGGCCAGCACCTGCTCGTAGGAGGCGGCCTGTGCCGTCTCGGGCGAGGTGAAGCAGCTGTTGGCATAGAGGTAATCCACATAGCTCTCGACCGAACCTCCGTGTGCACCGATCAGCTTGTCGAGCTCGGCATTCGTGTCGCAAACCTTGGCCATATACTCCTTGAATCCCTTGATTACGGCCACCGTGAGGGCCTTATCGACCGTCACGTCGTAGTCTTTATAGACGGTATTCACCTGATCCATGCGGTTGATAGCCAGCTTCATCGAGGGGCTGGTTCCGGGATTCTTCAGGCGCTCGAAGAGGGCTGCGGCGTGGCAGAGCTCGATGGTGCGCATCGTCTCGTTCTTCAGCTCCTCGCGGTAGTACCAATCTGCCACCTGCTCATAGGCAACACTCATCGAGTCGAGCAGGTGCGTATACTCGGGTTTGTCGGCAGCCCAAGCACGGAAGGCCTTCTCGTAGGCCTCCTTCTTGGCCAGGGTGTTCAGGCGCTCGAGGCCCAGCACCTCGCCCTGCCACTTCTTCCACGAATTGGCGATGTTGGCATGCTTCGAGGCGTACTGGATGCGCACCTTGGGCGAGGCCGCCTGGGCCTTGCCGATAATCTCGAGGCGGCGTGTGCGCAGGTCGATCTTCATGGGGTCGGAGTCGAACTGCACATACTTCACGGCATCCGAGGTGATATACTGCTGCGTATTGCCCGGGAAGCCGTAGATCATCGTGAAATCACCCTCGTTCACCCCCTCGGTCGAGACCTTGAAGTGGCGCTTGGGACGGTAGGGGATATTCTCCTTCGAGTAGGCGGCGGGCTGATTCTCCTTATCGGCATAGATGCGGAAAATCGAGAAGTCGCCCGTGTGGCGGGGCCAAATCCAGTTGTCGGTGTCGCCGCCAAACTTACCAATCGACGAGGGAGGCGTACCCACCAGGCGCACGTCGTCGAACTGCTGGTAGAGGAACAGGAACTGCTGGTTGCCGTAGTACATCTGCTCGATCG
>CAYRPL010000126.1:0-5032 GCA_964426045.1 uncultured Alistipes sp.
TTCTGATTGTCTTTGTCATCGCCTTCCTCTTTACGACCGTGGCAGCCAACGCCATCGCCATCGTGGGCTCGAACCCCGTATCGGGTATGACCCTGATGACGCTGATTCTCTCGTCGCTGGTGCTCGTAAGCGTAGGTCTGTCGGGCAAGAGCGGAATGACCGCCGCCCTGATTATCGGAGGCGTGGTCTGCACCGCCCTCTCGATGGCCGGAGGTTTTATTACCGACCTCAAGATTGGTTATTGGCTCGGCACCTCGCCCCGCAAGCAGGAGGGTTGGAAGTTCCTCGGCACAGTTATCTCAGCCGCAACGGTTGCGGGTGTGATTCTGGTGCTCAACGCCGCCTATGGCTTTGATACGGCCAACAACCCCGAGGCGCTGGTAGCACCCCAGGCCAATGCCATGGCTGCCGTCATCCAGCCCCTGATGACCGGAGGACAGACCCCCTGGGCCCTCTACTTCATCGGAGCCGGCCTGGCGTTGGTGCTGACCGCCATCGGCATCCCCGCCTTAGCTTTCGCGCTGGGTATGTTTATCCCGATGAACCTCAACGCCCCGCTGGTTGTCGGAGGTCTGGTTTCGTGGTTCGTATCGGGTCGCTCGAAGGATCAGGCCCTGAATAAGGCCCGCACCGACCGTGGTACGCTGATTGCCTCGGGATTCATCGCCGGAGGTGCCCTGATGGGTGTGGTGAGCGCCGTGCTGAAGTTTGCCGGTGTCGATTGGCACCTGGAGGCATGGGCCGGCTCGAATGCCGCCGAGTGGTGCGGTGTTGCCGCCTACCTCTGCCTGATTGGCTACTTCATCTGCCACACGCTGAAGGCCAAAAAGGAGGAGTAAGGCTTTTTAATGAGCAATGAGCGATTAGTAATTAGCAATTAAGTGGGAGTTTTTGCCGACCGAAGTTTGGGCCGGATGGGCTGTACTAAAATGTACTGCCCATTCGGAACAAACGAGAAGGCGCAAAAGATGCCGCACAACTAAAAATTAACCCCGGCACTGCCCGCCATAACCATTTTTTGATTTTAGGCGAGCAGGTTTTGTGCCGACCGAAGTTTGGGCCGGATGGGCTGTACTAAAATGTACTGCCCATTCGGGACAAACGAGAAGGGGCAAAAGATGCCGCATAAAATCGAAAAAACATGCAATTGATTGATAGATTTCTGAAGTATGTTTCGTTCGACACACAGTCGGACGAGAACAGCGAGACCTTCCCCTCGACCGAGAAGCAGAAGGTATTACTGAACTACCTCAAAGAGGAGATGGAGACCTTGGGAATGACCGAGGTTACGATGGATGAGTATGGCTATGTGATGGGTACGATTCCCGCCTCGAAGGGTTACGAAACGGCCCCCGTAATCGGATTTATCGCCCACGTCGATACGGCCCCCGATATGAGCGGAAAGGATGTGAAGCCCCGCATCGTGGAGGATTATGATGGTGGCGATTTGATTCTCAACGGCCAGCTGACCATGAAGGTTTCGGACTTCCCCGAGTTGAGCTACTTCAAGGGCCACACGTTGATTCACACCGACGGAACGACCCTCTTAGGTGCCGACGACAAGGCCGGAGTGGCCGAGATTATGTCGGCTGCCGAGTGGCTGCTGGCCCATCCCGAGCACAAGCACGGCAAGATTCGCATCGGCTTTACGCCCGACGAGGAGATTGGCCGCGGTGTCGATTACTTCAATGTCGAGAAGTTCGGTGCCGACTTCGCCTACACGATGGACGGCGGCTTTGAGGGGGAGTTGGAGTACGAGAACTTCAACGCTGCAGGGGCCAAGATTCACATTCAGGGTCGCAACGTACACCCGGGCGTGGCAAAGGGCAAGATGCTCAACGCCATTGATATCGCCTGTGAGTTGAATCAGCTGCTGCCCGCCACGCAGCGTCCCCAGGCCACCGAGGGCTACGAGGGATTCTTCCACTGCGTAGGTTTCAAAGGCACGGTCGAGGAGGCCGATGTGCAGTATATCATTCGCGACCACGACATGGAGCTCTTCGAGCGTAAGAAGAACTTTATGGTGGCCTGCGTCGAGCACCTGAACCACAAGTACTCGGGCGGAATCGTTTCGCTCCAAATCAAGGACCAATACTACAACATGCGCAAGATGGTGGAGCCCCACCCCCAGGTGATTGAGAAGGCCAAGGAGGCGATGCGCATGGCGGGCGTCGAGCCCATCGTCAAGCCCATTCGCGGCGGTACGGACGGTGCCCGTCTTTCGTTCATGGGTCTGCCCTCTCCGAACCTCTTTACGGGCGGCATGAACTTCCACGGCAAGTTTGAGTACTGCTCGCTGACCACCATGGAGCGAGCCCGCCAGGTGATTCTGAACCTGACATCGCTCTGGACCAAGTAGTGACAGCTAAAAACAGGAAAGCGAAAATAACAGACAGATTGGTATGAACCCCTACGGATTTTTCAAGGTGGCGGGAGCCATCCCCTCGGTACGGGTGGGTGATTGCACCTACAACGCCGAGCGTCACATCGAACTCATTAGGCAGGCGGCCAAAAAGGGCGTGGAGTTGGTAGTCTTTCCCGAGCTCTCGCTGACGGGTTACACCTGTGGCGACCTCTTCCTGCAACCAACCCTGCTGCGGGGAGCCCAAGAGGCTCTGCGGCAGATTCTCGAGGCTACGGCCGAGCTGCCGATTGCCGCCGTGGTCGGCATGCCCCTGATGCTGGAGGGCTACCGCTACAACTGCGCCCTCTGCCTGAGCGAGGGGCGGTTGCTGGGGTGCGTACCCAAGAGCCACATCCCCGACTATGGCGAATACGGCGAGGGCCGCTGGTTCCGCGCGGGCCACAAGTTCAAGGGGGAGCTTATCGAGCTGCTGCGGCAGGAGGTCTCCGTAGGGTGCGACACACTTTTTGTCATCAATGGTGTAACGTGCGGAGTGGAGATTGGCGAGGATCTTCGGGTTCCTACGCCCCCCTCAAACCGACTTGCCCAAGGGGGAGCCGAGCTAATTGTAAACCTCTCGGCAGCCCCCGAGGTGGTGGGCCGACACGACTACCTCAAAGAGCTTGTAAAGCTCCAATCGACACGTCTGAAGGCGGGCTATCTCTACGTCTCGGCGGGCTTTGGCGAATCGACGACCGACCTGGTGTTTGGCGGAGATACACTTATTGCCGACCAGGGCGAATGGCTGGCCCAAAGCGAGCGTTTCTTGTTCGAGGAGCAGCTGCTGACGGCCGAAATTGACGTCGAGGGCATCCGTTTCGAGCGTGCACGCACCAATACCTTTGCCTCGGAAGAGCCCATCAGCCTCTACTTCTACCACCACAACTTCAAGCCCGCAGCCTCCGAGTTTGAACGAGCCATCGACCCCATGCCCTTTGTACCGGCCGATGCAGCCGTGCGCAATGCCCGCTGCGAGGAGATCTTCGAGATTCAGACCTCGGGACTTGCCAAGCGTCTGGTGCACACCCACTGCCGTCAGGTGGTGCTGGGCATCTCGGGCGGCTTGGATTCGACCCTGGCGCTGCTCGTGGCAGCACGAACCTTCGATAAGTTGGGCTATGACCGACGTGGTATTCACGGAATCACGATGCCGGGCTTCGGCACGACCGACCGCACCTACCGCAATGCGTTGGATTTGATGCGTCAGCTGGGTATCACGCAGCGAGAAATCCCGATTGTCAAGGCCGTAAAGCAGCACTTCGAGGATATCGAACTCGACCCCGCAGACCGCTCGGCAACCTACGAGAACTCACAAGCCCGCGAGCGTACCCAGATTTTGATGGACTACGCCAACAAGGTGGGAGGATTGGTGGTCGGCACGGGCGATTTGAGCGAGCTGGCCTTAGGCTGGGCAACCTACAACGGCGACCAGATGTCGATGTATGGCGTCAATGGAGCCATCCCCAAGACCTTGGTGCGCCACCTGGTGCGTCGAGTAGCCGAGTGCGAGGGCGGAGAGGTTGGTGCCACGCTGCTCGATGTGGTCGACACACCGGTCAGCCCCGAGCTGCTTCCGGCCGACGAAAAGGGCCAAATTGCCCAAAAGACCGAGGATTTGGTGGGCCCCTACGAGCTGCACGACTTTGTGCTCTACCACTTCATCCGTCGTGGAGCCTCGCCCCGCAAGTTGCTGTTCTTGGCCGAGAAGGCCTTCTCGGGCCGCTACAAGCGTGCGGTAATCCTCCACTGGTTAGAGGTCTTCTTCCGGCGCTTCTTCTCGCAGCAGTTCAAGCGCTCGGCCATGCCCGACGGCCCCAAGGTGGGTTCGGTGGGACTCTCCCCTCGAGGGGATTGGCGTATGCCTTCGGACAGCTCGGCAGCCCTGTGGATGGCCGAAATCGAGGCTTTAAAAAGTGAATAATTACAAAAAACAGAGATAGATGAAACGAATTGCATTGATCCTGCTTCTGCTGGCAGGTGTAACGGCCGAGAGCCAGGCCCAATCGTGGGCCGATTTGCTGAAGAGTTTCTTCAGCCGTAGCAGCAGCGCCACAAAAGAGGTTGCCGAGGAGTCGAAGTATATCTCAGCCTCGGAGCTGGCCGCAACCTGGGTCTTTGACAGCCCCGTTATCGACTACACGGGCAGCGACCCCGTAGCCACAATGGCCGTAAGTGCCCTGGAGGGTCAGATGGAGAGCATTATTGCCAAGAGCGGTGTTGTGAGTGGTCGCGACTACCTCACCCTGAAGGCTGATAAGAGCCTGTTGGTGGGCATTGACAAGAACCTCGCCCAGGGTCGCTACAGCTACAACCCCAAGACGGGTGAGATTACCCTGCAACTCAGCTATGCCGACAAGCAGGCCACCCTTACGGGCAATGTGGAGTATGATTCGGGGGTGCTGACCCTGCGCTTCAATGCCAACGAGGTCCTGCGTGCCATGACGGCGGCTGCCCCCTCGCTGGCCGAGAACGAGTATGTGAAAGTCGCCTCGACGGTGATTACCAACTACCCGGGTATCCGCATCGGCGGCACCTTCAAGAAGAGATAGCAAACAAGGTATACGATACAGGAGAGAGCCTGTCTAACAAGTTTTTTGTTAGATGGGCTTTTTGTATATTTGTGACGAT
>CAYRPL010000127.1:0-4999 GCA_964426045.1 uncultured Alistipes sp.
GGTCGATCTCGGTGACGATAACGCGGGCACAGTAGGAGCGCATCGAGCGGGCGCAACCCTTACCCACGTCGCCATAGCCGCAGACTACGACCACCTTGCCGGCAATCATCACATCGGTAGCACGCTTGATACCGTCGGCCAGCGACTCACGGCAGCCGTAGAGGTTATCGAACTTCGATTTGGTGCAGCTGTCGTTTACGTTGATGGCCGGAACGAGCAGTTTGCCGGCCTCCTGCATCTGGTAGAGACGGTGAACGCCCGTGGTGGTCTCCTCGCTCACACCCTTCCACTCCTTCACCGTGCGGTGCCACTTCGTGGCATCCTCTCCGAGGAGCTTACGCAGCGTATCGAGAATCACCGCCTCCTCGTGCGACGAGGGGGTAACATCGAGGGTTGTGGCGTCGTTCTCGGCATCGTAGCCCTTATGAATCAGCAGCGTGGCATCGCCTCCGTCATCGACAATCAGGTTGGGTCCCTTGCCTCCGGGGAAGCTCAAAGCCATAGCCGTACACCACCAATACTCCTCGAGGCTCTCGCCCTTCCAGGCAAAGACCGGAACTCCGGCCTTAGCGATGGCGGCAGCTGCATGGTCCTGGGTCGAGAAGATGTTGCAGGAGCACCAGCGCACCTCGGCACCCAGCTCCACGAGGGTCTCAATCAGAATGGCGGTCTGGATGGTCATGTGCAGCGAGCCCATCACACGCACCCCCTTCAGGGGCTTCTGGGGGCCATACTTGCGGCGCACAGCCATCAAACCGGGCATCTCATGCTCCGAAACCTCAATCTCCTTGCGACCCCAGTCGGCCAACGAGATGTCGGCCACCTTGTAGGGTAAATTCAAATCCAAATACATAAATCTCTATCTTTTCTATAATTTGTCGTTTTCTGTTTTAAGTCGTACTATTTCATCTCGGGCCTCTCGGATATCGGCCTCGATTTGATGTTGCAGCTCCTGAAGGCTCTCGAAGTGGTGCTCCGAGCGCAGTCTCTTCAGCAGGCGGATACGCATCGGTTTGTCATAGAGCACCGGGCCCGAATAGTCGAGCAGGTGGCTCTCCAGACGGCGGCGGCATCCTCCGACCGTGGGGTTGGTGCCCAGGTTCGTAACGGCCCACCAGGTTTTGCCCTCGCACTCCACCTCAGAGAGGTAGACGCCATCCGAGAGTGCGACAGGCTCCGCAAGTTCGACATTGGCGGTCGGGAAGCCCAACCGGCGACCCAACCGGCGACCTGCGGTAACCACACCCTCGAGCGTCAGCATAGGGCGTTAGATTTGCTGAGTGAGTTTCTGCACCAGCGAGACCTGCGAGAAGAACTCCTTGGCAAAGACGCGCAGCACGGTGTAGGAGGGGATGGCCAGCAACATACCCCAAATTCCGGCCAGCGAACCGGCCAGCAGAATCACGATAAAGACCTCTAAGGGGTGGGCATTGACGCGATCCGAGTAGATGGTGGGCTGGATGATAAAGTCATCGACACCCTTGATGGTGAGAATCGAACAGATGATAACGGCCACCGTATGACCGATGGTCGCCCCTTCAATCGGGCTTACGATACCCATGAAGACCGACATCACACCACCCATCAGCGGGCCAGCATAGGGAATCACATTCATCACACCCATAATCAGGCCGATAAAGGCGGAATCCTGAACCTTCATACCGAAGAGCACCATCACCAGGGTAATGGTCAGCATCAGTACGCAACTCTCGGCCAGCAGACCGGCGAAATAGCGCGACAGAAGGCGCGTAACGGAGTTCAAGGCGCGGGTCACATTCTCCTTGTGGCGCTCGGGGAAGAGGGCGCGAACCATCGAGAAGAAGAGGTCATCCTCCTTCATAAAGAAGAAGGTGATGAACGAGATGGAGAAGAAGGCGATAACGAGCGAGCCCAAGAATCCGACAACCGACGTAACGGCCGAATTCAGGGTGCTCAGATCGACTACCGACTGCAAGGCCGTAACAATCGCCTCGCGCAGCGAGGTGCCCTCCTGCAAGACAGCGAAGCGTTGCAGCAGCTGCTGGATGTGGTGAATCGGCTCCTCGACACTTACCAGCACCGAGGCGTAGTCAATCTTCGAGAGCAACATCACCTTATCGCCGATAAGGGGGATAAAGAGCAGGCACAACAGGCCAAAGACAATCCAGATGGTGAAGAGTGCCAGCAGAGCGGCAAACCAGCGAGGCAGGCTCCGTTTTTGAATCTTGAGGCGGATAAGCCACGCCACCAAGGGGCGACACATCACCGCCAGCACGGCCGAGACCAGCACATAGACCACCACCGAAGAGAAGTACCAGACCAAAAAGCAGACAAAGGCAGCAATCGACAATCCGACCAAAAAGCGGAAGACGGCTTGCGGGGTGGTATTCATAGGTAAAAGGTTTTCAACAGGTTATCGGAATCAGGCTCGCTTCAGACGAGCAATGGGAGTTTGCGAGCCCACCACCGGGTCGCCAATCTCAACCAGCAGTTCGCTATCCTTCGGAATCAGCACGTCGATACGCGAACCGAACTTGATGAATCCTGCCACCGAGTTCTGCTCGACGGGGGCTCCGACCTTCATATAGGATACAATACGGCGGGCAATCAGACCGGCCACCTGGCGGAAGAGAACCTCTTCGCCTGCGGGGGTCTTGACAACCGTCGTCGTGCGCTCGTTCTCGGTCGAGGACTTGGGATGCCAGGCCACCAGGAAGCGGCCCGGGTGGTACTTGAAGTAGCTCACCTCACCGCCCACGGGAACCCAATTCATGTGTACGTTGGTAATCGACATAAAGATGGAGATTTGGAGCATTTCACGCTTCAGGTGCTCCTCCTCCATCACCACCTCGGTTACCACCACACGACCATCACAAGGCGAGAAGACCAGGTCGGCATCGTGAATCTTCACGCGACGCGGCTCGCGGAAGAAGGCAACAATAAAGAACCAGAACAGCATCAGCATCACGGCACTCATCCAGAGCAGCGTGACGTTGGCGTGTTGGTCAATCAGGTAGTAAATCAATCCCCAGCAGAGCAGGCAGACTGCACCCGAAGTGAGGATAATGCGGTAACCTTCTTTATTTATCTTCATAGGTAGAGTATTTTATGGCTTACAGGTGATAAATCGTGTATAGGAGCAGATAGACCGCCACAAAGGGGATGGCCAGCAGCAGGGCATCGAAGCGGTCCAGCACCCCTCCGTGTCCCGGTATCAGGTTGCCCGAGTCCTTCAAATCGGCCTTGCGCTTGAACATCGACTCAATCAAATCGCCCAGCACACCCGTCACGGCAGCCACAAGGGCCAATCCGCACCAGAGCGAGGCCGGCATATCGAGCAGACGCGAGGCGACGTAGCCCATCAGTACTGCACCGGCAATGCCCCCAAAGAACCCCTCCCACGACTTTTTGGGCGAGATACGTTCGCACAGGCGGTGGCGACCCAGGGTCATACCCACCAGGTAGGCGAAGACATCGTTGGCCCAAATCGTGAAGATGAAGCAGAGCACCACCCAGGGATTCCAGCCGCCAAAGGCACGCGGAATGTAGAGAATCATCGCCAGCGGCAGCGCCACATAGACGACACCCAGCAGCGTTGCTCCGAGGTTGGCCATCGGCTGCTCACGGAAGCGGAAGAGCTCGATAATGAGCATCAGCGGCAGGGCCAAAATAAGGAAGTACTGCGAGAAGATGCGGGCCATCAAAATCCAGCGGGCCGCATCGCCCGTCTCGGGGGTTACGGCGGCAATACCGGCAGCAAAAATAGCCAGACCGATGGCCAGACCCATCAGGCGCTGCGGCTCGGCACCCGTGCGACGGCTGATGGCATAAAACTCCCAAAGTCCCCCCACCAGAATCAGCGCCATCAGAGCCGTAAAGCTCCAAGGCGACCAAAGGGTGGCTCCCAGCAGCAGGGCAAGCATCACCGCGCCGCTCAATGTTCTAACTATCAGGTTCTTCATTCTTTATGAGTTATTCGTTCTTTTCGGGTTCGGTTTCCGGTGTCGGCTCGTTGTGCTCGGCCGACTTCTCGGCTGCGGGCTCGGCACCCTCCTCGCTGTTCTTACGCTTACCCAAGATGCGCTCGACATCCTCGGTGAAGATCACCTCACGCTCTAAGAGCAGTTCGGCCAGCGCCTTCAGTCCCTCGGTATTTTCGCGCAGCACCTGCTCGGCCATGCGATAGGCCTCCTCAATCAGGCGCTTGGCCTCGGCATCAATCTGCTGGGCCGTCTTTTCGGAGTAGGGCTTCGTGAAGGCCATATCGCTCTGACCCGTCGAGTCATAGAAGCTGAGGGTTCCCACCTCGGGGCTCATGCCGTAGTAGGCAACCATGGCGTAGGCCTGCTTCGTTACACGCTCCAAATCGTTCAGGGCTCCGGTCGAGATACGGGCGAAGGTGAGCTGCTCCGAAACACGACCTCCGAGCGTAGCAGCCAACTCCTCGAGCAGCTGTTCGCGAGTGGTAATCTGGCGCTCCTCGGGCAGGTACCAGGCGGCACCTAAGGCCTTGCCACGCGGGATGATGGTCACCTTAATCAGGGGCGAAGCGTGCTCCAGCATCCACGATACAGTGGCGTGTCCCGCCTCGTGGTAGGCGATGGTTCGCTTCTCGCGGGCCGAGATAATCTTATTCTTGCGCTCCAAGCCGCCGATGATGCGGTCGATGGCCGCCAGGAAGTCCTCCTTAGCCACATAGGGCTTGTTGTGGCGGGCGGCAATCAGCGCCGCCTCGTTGCAGACATTGGCAATATCGGCACCCGAGAATCCGGGGGTCTGCTTCGCGAGGAACGCACGGTCGAGGTTCGGCGAGAGCTTCAGGGGGCGCAGGTGCACCTCGAAGATCTCCTCACGCTCCTTCACATCGGGCAGTCCCACCTCGATTTGGCGGTCGAAGCGGCCGGCACGCATCAGCGCCTTGTCCAGAATATCGGCACGGTTCGTGGCGGCCAGCACAATCACTCCGGCATTGGTCTGGAAACCAGCCATCTCGGTCAGCAGCTGGTTCAGGGTATTCTCT
>CAYRPL010000128.1:0-3000 GCA_964426045.1 uncultured Alistipes sp.
ACTTCGTAACCTCCTCGCAATGACTGAGTGAAGAGCGAGATTTTTAATTTTAGGCTTGGAAATTTTGTGCCGACCAAAATTTGACACGGATGGGCTGTACTTATGGTACCGCCCATTCGGGGCAAATGAGAAGGTGCAAAATTTACCGCATAAAACCGGAAATCAATTTTTAATTTTAGGCAGGGAAATTTCGACTCGACCGCAGACTGACGAAGATGGGCTGTACTTGAGGTACTGCCCATTTTCGGCAGACAAGAAGAGGTGAAATTTACCGCATAAAATTAAAAATTTAAAAATCTATACCCAACTCTTTTATTTTACGGTACAAAGTCCTTTCGGACATAAAGAGCTCGGCTGCTGTCTCCTTGCGGCGACCGTTGTTGCGACGCAGGGCCTCCTCAATCTGGCGACGCTGCACATCGGCCTTCGTGAGGTTGTGGCGCGGCTCGTCAAGCACCTCTTCACTCTCGGCATAGTCCGCAACCTCGGGGGTGCGGGTCGAGGGCGGGAGCAGACGCACCGCCTCGTGTGCAGGTTCCGATCGGGGCTGCGAAACAGCGCCTCCGTGCAGCGCCTCCTGCATCATCTGCTTGAGCTCGTTGATATCGGCCCGCATATCGAAGAGAACACGATAGAGGAGCTCGCGCTCGGTCGAGAAACCCTCGTCAGAAGAGCTGCTTTGGGTGCTCCGCGTATGAATGGGGCTCTCGGAGGATTGCGGCGGCAGGTAGCGACGCAGGATATCGGCCGAGATGGTGCGGGCCTCCTCGATGGCCGAAATCTGCTCGGCGACATTCTTCAGCTGGCGGATATTGCCTCGCCAAGGGTAGTTTTCGAGCAGGTGGCGTGCCTCGGCATCGAGCGAGATGGCAGGCATGCGGTACTGCTCGGCCACATCGGCAGCGAATTTGCGGAACAGCAGGAAGATATCCTCACGACGCTCGCGCAGAGCCGGCACCGGAATCGGCACCGTATTGAGGCGGTAGTAGAGATCCTCACGGAAGCGACCCGAGGCGATGGCCTCCTGCAGGTTGATATTGGTGGCCGCTACCACACGGACATTGGTCTTCTGCACCTTGGCCGAGCCGACACGGATAAACTCTCCCGACTGCAACACACGCAGCAGACGCACCTGGGTCGAGTGGGGCAACTCGGCCACCTCGTCGAGGAAGATGGTACCGCCATCGGCCTCCTCGAAGTAACCCTTGCGGGCATCGACAGCTCCGGTGAAGGCCCCCTTCTCGTGGCCGAAGAGCTCGGAGTCGATGGTTCCCTCGGGGATGGCTCCGCAGTTTACGGCGATGTATTTGTTGTGCTTGCGGGCCGAGTAGGCGTGAATCACCTGGGGAAAGAACTCCTTACCCACACCACTCTCTCCGGTTACCAGAACCGAGAGATCGGTGGGGGCGACACGCAGGGCCACCTCCAGCGCCCGATTCAACAGGGGCGAAGAGCCTATAATCTTAAAGCGCTGCTTAATCTCCAATAACTTATCGTCATTCATAAGGCTGGGCTGCTACTCAACCGGCTGCTCACCCGCAAAGGGGTTTTCTGCAGGGGTTACAAATTCATACTGTTCTGCCTCGAGCTGCTCCTTGCGGCGATCGTTCCAATAGCCGTAGATGATGGCACCCAGGGCAATCACAACAGCCAACACCGCCAGGATGATGAAGGTGTCGGGACGGCGCGAAGGGGCCGAATTCACATAGGTATAGGCATCGGTCGTCTTTTGGGGCTTACCATAGCGCAGGCCTCGCACCGAGGGGTCGGGGCGACGAGGCTGCGAGGAGGAGCGATGTTCGCGCGGATGCTCATCGGAGAAACGCATCAGCTCCTTGATGCGGTTGCGCTGCTCATCGGCCAGCGATTCGGGCTCGGGCTGAGGCTCGGGCTCAGCAAGGGGTTCCGACTCAGCCACAAGCTCTGCGGGCTCCGCAACTTCGGGTTGAGGAGCCGACTGCGGCTCGTTAGACACAACCGGCTCGGGCTGCGCTTCGGAGTGAGGCTCGGGCTCGGAGGTCGGAGCGGGCAGGTAGCGAAAGCGGATGGTACCGTTTTCGCCACGGGCAAAAACGCCCAGCCCCTCGGCCTGGAAGACCGAGTTGTTGTCGATGGCGCAGCGCAACTCGAAGATGAATCGGTCGATGGCACCCGCCGCCTCGATTTCGCCCATGCCCTGCTCGGCAAGCAGTCCGCGCAGCACGCCGTCATCGCGTTTGAGCATCTCGGAGAAGACCACCTCCTGCGTCTCGCTCTTGCGGATGAAGGCCCCCAGCGAGGGGATCACCAGGCGACGATGCTCGGCCAGGTAGTCGATTATGATGGATGTCAAATTCATTTTGTCGTTCAATAAAACCAAAATTTGGGCTCAAAATTACGATTTTTCTTTCAGAAAAAGAAAAAAGCGCCCGAATATTTGAAATATTGGCCCGAATGCTTGGGTATATCAAAAATATTTAGTTGCTTTGCATCCTGAAAAACGGAAAAATCCGACCGAGCTACTTTGGCAAAATTTTTTCGATGTAGCGAAGATGGATTTTCAATTAACCCGAACTTTAGTTGCAGAAAAAGCCGACTTATGAAAAACAAGTACATCGACCTTATCGAACAAACCTTCGATTTTCCGCAGGATGAGTTCTCGGTAACCGACAACGAACTCAATCTCTATGACATTCCGCTTATGGAGATTATCAAGCAGTACGGCACACCGCTGAAGGTGACCTATCTGCCCAAAATCTCCTCGCAGATCAACCGTGCAAAGCGTATGTTCAACGTGGCCATGGCCAAGGTGGACTACAAGGGTTCGTACAACTACTGTTACTGTACCAAGTCGAACCACTTCTCGTTTGTCTTGGAGGAGGCTTTGAAAAACGACATTCACCTCGAGACCTCGTCGGCCTACGACATCCACATCATCAATGCCCTCTACGACGGAGGTATCATCGACAAGGATCGTTACATCATCTGCAACGGATTCAAACGCCCTCAGTATGTGGAGAA
>CAYRPL010000128.1:3010-4992 GCA_964426045.1 uncultured Alistipes sp.
TGGAGAATATCGCCCAGCTGCTCAATGTCGGATTCGAGAACACGATTCCGGTGATTGACAACAAGGAGGAGATTGATCTGTTCGACGAGTCGATTACCAAGAAGTGCAAGGTGGGTATTCGCATCGCCTGCGAGGAGGAGCCCAAGTTCGACTTCTACACCTCGCGTTTAGGTATTCGCTACAACGACATCATTGACTTCTACAAGGCCAAGATTCAAAAGAGCAAGAAGTTCCAGCTCAAGATGCTCCACTTCTTCATCAATACCGGAATCAAGGACACGGCCTACTATTGGAACGAGTTGTCGAAGTGTTTGAACGTCTACTGCGAGCTGAAGAAGATCTGCCCCGAGCTCGACAGCCTCAACATCGGTGGCGGATTCCCCATCAAAACCTCGCTCAACTTCGACTACGACTACGAGTACCTGACCGAGGAGATTGTTTCGCAGATTAAGAACATCTGCCACAACAACGATGTGGAGGAGCCCAACATCTTCACCGAGTTCGGTTCATTCACCGTGGGCGAGAGCGGCGCATCGCTCTACTCGATTGTGAACCAGAAGCAGCAGAATGACCGTGAGAACTGGTATATGATCGACTCGTCGTTCATCACTACCCTGCCCGATACCTGGGGAATCAACCAGCGCTACATCATGCTCCCGATCAACAATTGGGACAAGGAGTATCAGCGTGTCTTCCTCGGTGGTCTGACCTGCGACAGCGAGGACTTCTACAATGCCGAGGTGCACACCAACGCCATCTTCCTCCCGAAGTTGGAGAAGGGCAATACGCAGTATATCGGCTTCTTCCACACGGGTGCCTACCAGGAGTCCATCGGTGGATTCGGCGGTATTCAGCACTGCCTGATTCCCGCCCCGAAGCAGATTATCATCGACCGCGACAAAGACGACAACGAGTACTACACCCGCCTATTCGCCAAGGAGCAGTCGTACCGATCGATGATGCGAATCTTAGGCTACTAACAAAAAACTGCGAACCCAAAGAGCAATTAGTAATTAGTAATTAGCAATGAGCAATTAGAAAGGCAAACTTCGGTTCGCCTTTTATATTTGTCTATAAGAGAGGTTCCTAATTCCTAATTAACCCGCTTTCAGCGGCTTTTCCACCTTCGCGCCTCGGCATAGCCCAAGCAAGCTTGGCTCTGCTCTCGGCTTACCCTTAGGTTTCCTCCTTGCGGCTCGGCATAGTGCAAACTTTTTTGCCCTATGCTCTCGCTCCGCTGCGTCGGTTGTCGGCGGTTCCTAATTCCTAATTCCTAATTAAAAAAGGCTTGTCGTCAGAAGGAAGGAGGAGTTGCAACGCTCGGTCTTAACGTATTTTTTGATTTTAGAGGAGCAGATTTTGTTCATCGCAATAAGAAACCCGAACGGGTAGAACATTATGGATAGGTCTTTTAATTTTTAACGAATTTTCAGTGTTAGTTTTTACGGGAATTGCGAAATCCCACATAGAAGACTACATGGGGGTCGTAATTAAGCCAATTTACTAACGAGTGTAAAGGAGACAATACATTTGATGGTAAAGTGTTGGGGGCACTCGTTATAATAAGATATGTTACGGACAACGAAATAGGCGTATGCTATAGGCTACATAAAGCCCTGCATACGCCTGAACTAATATCACAAATTAAAATTTAACAACACCTGCTACAACCTATGGGACTTTCGGTTGTTTCTCCTTGGAGTTGCTTTTTGTAGATGCACAAGAAGTCTTCTATCTGAATCGGTTCAAGCATTTCAAATGCCGGATAGATTGCAGTGAACACAGATTTCTCGACAACCGCTCCATTTACGCCAATAGCTTCTGCGCCCACAGCTGCTCCAGCATGCAGGTAGACCGCCTCGGGGAAAACACCATTCGGACATCCCAACATGGTCGCCGTATCATAAATAGTCAAATCACCAATTCCTTTTAGAAGCTGTTTGAAAATTATTCAAATATTTTGTTAAGCATCAATTTGCAGC
>CAYRPL010000129.1:0-4953 GCA_964426045.1 uncultured Alistipes sp.
AAACAAAAAAAGACCTGCCTAACATTTTTTAATTGTTAGACAGGCTCTTTTAGTTTGTATTCAGTCATTGCGAGGAGCGTAGCGACGTGGCAATCTAAAGCCTCTTATCACTGCTCGCTGAGTCGTTTCAGGGCCTCAATCTCTTGGGGCCAGCGGCTCTCGTCGGGGGTCTCGAGAATCAGGGGGATGCCCTCGAAGCGGGCATCGCGGGCGATGTAATGGAAGCAGTTCCAGCCGATATGGCCCTCGCCCAGCGGGCTGTGGCGGTCTACACGGCTGCCTAAGGGCTTCATGGCGTCGTTCAGGTGCATGCCCCGCAGATACTTAAAGCCCACCACACGGTCGAACTCCGCAAAGGTCATCTCGCAGGCCATCTCCGACGAGAGGTCGTAGCCCGCGGCAAAGGCGTGGCAGGTGTCGATGCAAACTCCCACACGGCTCTTATCCTCCACACGGTCAATCAGATAGCGCAGGTGCTCGAAGCGGAATCCGAGGTTTGAGCCCTGACCTGCGGTATTTTCTATGACGGCCGTCACTGCGTGCGTGCGCTCGAGTGCCAGGTTGATGGACTCGGCAATGCGATCCAGCGACTCGCTCTCCGAAATCTGGCGCAGGTGGCTCCCCGGGTGGAAGTTCAGGCGGTCGAGGCCCAGCGCCTCACAGCGGGCCATCTCCTCGAAGAAGGCCTCGCGCGACTTCTCGAGCCCCTCTTTTTCGGGGTGTCCGAGGTTGATGAGGTAGCTGTCGTGGGGCATCACCTGCGAGGCCGTATAGCCGCACTCCTCCATGGCACGATGGAATGAGTCGATTTGGGCCGCCGTAAGGTTGGGGGCGTGCCATTGACGCTGATTTTTGGTGAAGAGCGCAAAGCCCGTGGCCCCGATGGCTCGGGCATTTCGGGGGGCATTCTCCAATCCGCCCGAGGCGCTGACATGTGCTCCAAAATATTTCATAACTCCTGCTTTTCGTTTGTTCATACTTGCTTTGATGTTGTAAAGTTACAAAAATTCTCCGATTTTTCTATTTTTCCACCCAAAATGCGCTTCAAAGTGCTTTTTGGTGCCTCGTTTTATAGATGCATTGAAAAATTATTTTATATCTTTGCATCCAAAGAACCTTAGAGCTATGAAGAACCAATTTTTTCTCCTGACTCTGGTGGCAGCCGCCCTTTTGGCCGGTTGTACCAACGATTTTGATGAGGCGGCAGCAAACCGAGATGCCGCTGAGCAGCTGCAGCAGAAGATTCTGCTCACCGAGGCCGGAGCCGAGGCCGGACAGCTGGCAGTGAAGGTAACCCCCGAAAAGGCTTCGGAGATTGAGGCTGCCAAGACCCGCACGGGCGGAACCCGCTCGGGTGTCGCCTCGATTGACCGCTCGCTCGATCGCATCGATGCCGGCAGCTTCCGCCGCCTGATTCGTGACCCCCGTTTCGAGGCCGATTTGCAGGCTGCGGGGCTCCATCTGTGGTATAAGGTCTGCTTCGACGAGGAGCAGGAGCTGGTCGCCGCTGCCCGCGAGTTGGCAGCCTCGGAGGATATTCAGTGGGTGGAGTATATGCACAAGCCCCGCTTGCCCCACCACCGCGGCGTAGTGCGCTCACTGCCTACAACCCGTGCCGAGGGTGACGACGAGTACCAGTACCCCACCGACGATAAGGAGATTGCCCGACAGTGGCACTACCACAACCGCGGTCTTCTGAGCGGAGCCCGCGAGGGTGCCGACATCAACCTCTTCCCGGCTTGGAAGCTCTGCTCGGGTGACGAGCATATTGTGGTGGCCGTAATCGACGAGCCGGTGCAGAGTACGCACCCCGACCTGGAGCTCAATATGTGGGAGAACAATATCGACGGAGACTCGAAGTACAAGCATGGAGCCAACTTCTGCACCACGGATGACGAGCCCGTGAAGATTGATTGGAACTATACGGACAGCTACGGAGATACCCCCTCACACGGAACCCACATTGCCGGAACGATTGCCGCCGTGAACGGCAACGGTGAAGGTGTTGCGGGCATTGCCGGAGGTCACAGCGGCTTCGGGGGCGTGAAGATTATGTCGTGCCAGATCTTCCAGATGAAGGGCAAGCAGGATCTCTCGCAGCCCGAGTCGGGAGCCAACGCCATGGTATGGGCCGCCAACCGCGGAGCGCTGATTGCCCAGTGCTCCTACGGCTACGACCCCTCGCTCAGCGAGACGGTTTGGAGCAACCGCTACGGCTATGAGAAGGAGGCTATCGACTACTTCATCACCCGTGAGCGTACCAACGCCCCGATTGATGGCGGATTGGTGATTTTTGCCGCCGGAAACGACGGAAACAGCAAGTTTAACGGTGTGCTGGTCAAGGATAAGCGCCTGGTTCCGGGCTGCTACGCCTCGACGATTGCCGTGGCCGCCACGAGCCCCGATTTCACCCCCGCAGGTTACACCTGCTACGGCAGCTGGGTCGATATCTCGGCCCCGGGAGGTGACTCGGACAACTTCGACCAGGGAGGTATGGTCTACAGCACCATCATCGCCAATTCGACCGAGCCCAACGTGCAGTACGGCTATATGGAGGGTACCTCGATGGCCTGCCCGCACGTCTCGGGTGTCGCTGCGCTGGGCCTCTCCTACGCCCACAAGTTAGGCAAGAAATTCACGACCGAGGAGTTCCGCTCGATGCTCCTGAACTCGACCTTCTCGATTGAGCCCTACCTCAAGGGGTCGAAGGAGAGCTATGGTTACAACTACGAGACGGGCTACTATGAGCCGCAGTCGCTGGGTCTTTCGGCCTTCCGCAATAAGATGGGAGGTGGCCAGAGCGATGCCTACCGCCTGCTGATGCAGGTGGAGGGTACCCCCGTAGTGACGGTCGGCATCGACCAGGAGGTAACCCTGCCTTTGGGAGTCATCTTTGGTGGAGCTGTTCGTAGCAGCGGCTTTACGGCGCACATTGTCGATTTGTCGGAGGCCGAGCAGGAGCTCGATATGAGCTACACCCTCTCGGGCGGTGAGTTGAAGGTCCTCTGCCGTAAGCTCGGTTCGGCCCGCATCACCCTCAAGAGCACCATTGGCGAAACGGAGGTCGAGGGTTCCGTGGCCATCATCTGCCGCGAGCATGACACCGTGAACGGCGGCTGGCTGTAGAAGCTGCACAAAATAACCTGACAATGAAACGACTCACTCTCCTTATTCTTTTGACAACCCTTGTCGGCTCAGCGCTGGGACGTACCACCTACCCCTTAAATGATGGTTGGCGCTTCCAGTTTGCCTATGAGAACGATGCCGACCGAGCCCGCTATGTCGAGCTTCCTCACACCTGGAACGGGGATGCGCTGGCGGGTGTCTACCCCTACCTGCGCACCCCGGGACACTACTTCCGCTCGCTCTATGTACCGCAGGAGTGGGCCGGTAAGCGACTCTTTCTGCGCTTTGGCGGTGTGGAGAGTGTGGCCGACCTCTTTATCAACGGCTCCTATGTCGCCTCGCACCGTGGAGCGGGCGTGGCCTTCACCGTCGAGGTGAGCGACTTCCTGCTGCGAGGCCGCAGCAATGAGCTGGTGGTGGCGGTGAGCAATACGTTGCGAAACGATTTGATGCCTGCCGCCTCGGAGCGCAACTCCTATGGAGGTATCACCCGCGAAGTGGAGCTCTTGGTGATGGATGCAGTGGGAGTCTCCCCCCTCTATTACGGCACCGAGGGGCTCTTTGTTCGCACCGAGTCGGTGGATCCGGAGCGGGCCGAGGGTGTTGCCCGCCTACACCTGACGGTTCCTACGCCCCAGGCCGTAGAGATTACCCTGAGGGCCTATGACGAGCAGGATGTCTGCCGCTTCGAGCAGCGCCGCATGCTCAAGAGCAACTACGACTACAAACGACCGGTCGAGATTCCCTTCTCGATTCTCAATCCGCAGGCCTGGAGCCCCGAGAGTCCGGCACTCTACCGCTTTACGGCCGATGTTTCGGCCGGAGAGTGCCACGATCGGGTGTGCGTCACAACGGGCCTTCGCACCGTGTCACTCACGGCCGAGGGTGGACTGAGAATCAACGGCCGCCGTATCGAAGTGCGGGGTCTGGCTTTGGCCTACGACCACCCCGCCTCTGCGCTGATGAGCCCTGAACTCTGCGACAAGGATTTAGAGCTTGTGCGTGAAGTGGGGGCCAACGCCGTGCTTTCGCCGGCAGCCCCCCATGCTCCCTATCTCTATGAGCGTTGCGATAAGTTGGGACTTCTGGCCCGCATCGACCTCCCCTTTTCGCGCACGGCCTTCCTCTCGGATTTGAACTACTACGCCTCGCCCGCCTTTGAGGAGCAGGGCCTGGAGTTGCTGCGTGCAATCATTGCCCAGCACCAGAACAACCCCTCGGTGGTGATGTGGGGCCTGTTTTCCGACCTGAAGATTATCGACAACCAGCTTATCGCCTACCTCAAGCGCCTGAATACGGCGGCCCATGAGATGGATCGCACACGCCCCACCGTGGCAACGAGCAACCAGGATGGCGACCTGAACTTCATCTCTGATGCCATCATCTGGCACCAGCAGTTGGGCTGGGAGCGGGGTCGCGCCGAGGATTTGGGCGTCTGGATTCGTCAGATGAGTGACAAGTGGCGTCACTTGTCTTCGGGTATCCACTATGCGGCCGAGGGCTTCTGTGCCCAGCAGCCCGACCGCTACGGGAAGCCGACCCCCTTCACGCTGAATCTGCCCGAGCGTCGCCAGAGCCGTTTCCACGAGGAGTATCTGATTCAGCTGGCGACCGACTCGCTTCCCCTGCTCTGGGGCCATTGGGTCGAGGGGTTGAGCGACTATGGTTCGGCTCGCCGCGACGGAGGTATAAATGGTTCGGGATTGGTAAGTTTTGACCGAAGGGAGCGCAAAGACGCCTTCTACCTCTACCGCGCCCGCTGGAACAAAGATAGAATGACCCTCCACATTGCCGATAAGCGGTGGTGTGAGCGCCCTGCCGAGCCGC
>CAYRPL010000130.1:0-4892 GCA_964426045.1 uncultured Alistipes sp.
CTGCAAATTGATGCTTAACAAAATATTTGAATAATTTTCAAACAGCTTCTAAGAAATTTAGAATTTAGAATTTAGAATTTAGAATTTTGAATTTAGAATTTTGAATTTTGAATTACCCTCCCCTAATGTCCCTAATGCCCCTAATGCCCTTTGGCCACCGCCGAGAGCAGAGAGAAGAGATAACAAATAATAACTGAACCAACGCACAGAGGATGGGAAGCGCGGATTTCGCCGCAGGCGACCAAGTCCCCTGCCTGAGGCGGGGGATTTAGGGGGTGGGTCAGAGATTCTAAACACGGCCCAAGGCCGTGGGGCCACCGCCGAGAGCAGAGAGAAGAGATAACAAATAAGTAATAAGATAACGAAAATAGAAAACTATGTACATCGCAATTGCCGGAAATATCGGTAGCGGAAAGACGACGCTAACCGAGATTTTGACCCAGCGGTATGGCGCCAAGGCCTACTATGAGGAGCCGAACAACCCCTACATCGGTGACTTCTACGAGGATATGAAGCGTTGGTCGTTCCATCTGCAGATTTCGTTCCTCGGAAGCCGTATTCAGCAGACCCAGGAGATGCTTGCCGACCGCTCGGGAGATATCTTTCAAGACCGCACCATTTATGAGGATGCCCACATCTTTGCCGACAACCTCCACCGCATGGGGCTGATGACCTCGCGCGATTGGGATACCTACATGCGCATCTTCCACCTGGTGACCAACCTGGTGCCGCAGCCCGACCTGTTGATCTACCTCAAGGCCAGTATACCGACCCTGATTTCGCAGATTCGCCGCCGTGGCCGCGACTACGAGATGAATATCGACGAGGACTACCTGATGCGTCTGAACGACAAGTACGAGTATTGGATCAACCACATCTATAAGGGTGAGGTGCTGGTGATTGACAAGGATGTGGATGACTTTGTGGCCGATCCGAAGATTATCGACCGCATCTGCGAGCAGTTGGATGCCCTGAAGGCAAAAACGAAGTAGTCGCTATGCAACCACTGCCCGAAGCCTTTTGCCGGCGCACAATCTCGGAGCTGGGAGCCGCTGAGGCCGAGGCCCTCTTTGGGGCTCTCGATACGGCCTCACCGACCGCCGTGCGTCTGCATCCCCGAAAGGGTGCCGACGTGGAGTGGGGCGAGCCGATACCGTGGAGTGTGTGGGGCCGCTACCTGAGCGAGCGCCCCTCCTTTACACTCGATCCGGCCTTCCATGCCGGAGCCTACTATGTGCAGGAGGCCTCGTCACAGTTTGTGGGTTGCCTGCTTGAAGGCGAGCCGATGGAGGGTAAGCGACTCTTGGACCTCTGTGCAGCCCCGGGGGGTAAGACAACCCTCTACGCCTCGATGGTGGGGGAGCAGGGGTTGGTGGTGGCCAATGAGGTAGACCGCCGACGGGTGCAGGTGCTGGCCGACAACATCCGAAAGTGGGGAATGGGCAACGTGGTGGTAGCCTCCAACGAGGCGGCCGACTACGAGGCGCTGCCCGCCTGGTTCGATGTGGTGGCCGTCGATGCTCCCTGCTCGGGTGAGGGAATGTTCCGTCGCCTTCGCGAGTCGCGCGAGGAGTGGAGCGAGGGGGCTGTGGGTCAATGCTCGGCCATCCAGCGTGAGATTCTGCGCTCGGCATGGAGGGCCCTGAAGCCCGGAGGGCTGTTGCTCTATAGCACCTGTACCTTCAATCGCACCGAGGATGAGGAGGTGCTGGCCGACTTTGCCGCCTGGGCCGACGAAGAGCTCGAGCCGGTTGCGCTCTGCGACAAAGCCTCTGCCTGGGGTATTGTAACGGGCGAGGTGGGGCCCTTCAAGTGCTACCGCTTCTATCCCCACCGTGCCAAGGGCGAGGGATTCTTCGTGGCCATCGCACGCAAGGCCGATGATGGCAACGGAGAGCCGGCAAGGGCCCAAAATAGAAGAGTGCACAGAGCAAAGTCCCCGATACAGGCGGTGGATAAGGTGGAGCAGCAGGAGCTTGTGCGCTGGGTGCAGAGCCCCGAACAGATGGCCTTCTATCGGGCCGGCGAGTTGCTCTATGGTTGCCGCAAGGAGCACTTCGAGGCGCTGTGTCACCTCTCGGGGGTGCTACGTGTGGTCTTGGCGGGTGTAGCGATGGGTGAAATCTTCAAGCGCAAACTCAAACCCGAGTGGCCCTTGGCCCTTTATGTGGGGCTGAACCGTGAGGCGCTTCCTGTGGCCGAGCTGACCGAAGAGGCGGCCCTCGACTACCTGCGTAAAGGGGATTTGAAGGCCGAGTGGTTCGAGGAAGGGATGAATCTGGTCTGCTGTGCAGGCCGTGCTCTGGGCTTTGCCAAGCGCATCGGGCCGAGGGTGAATAACCTCTATCCCAATTCGCTGCGCATCATGAATAAATAGAAGATTAGTAATATATAATATAGGTATGGAGATTAAAAAGATGTTCTATTCGATGGGTGAGGTGTCGGAGATGCTCGACGTAAAGCCCTCGCTCATCCGCTATTGGGAGGGGCAGTTCGATGTGCTGCGCCCGAAGAAGAACAAGAAGGGAAACCGTCTCTTCTCGCCCGAGGATGTCGAGAAGCTCAAGCTGATTTACCACCTGGTCAAGGAGCGTGGCATGACCCTCGAAGGGGCCAAGAAGAGCCTGAAACAGAACAAGGGAGCCATCTCGCGCGATAGTGAGCTTTTGGAGCGCTTGCAGCGTGTGCGCTCGCTCTTGGAGGAGGTGCGTGAGGATTTGAAGGCTGGAGACGAAGATCTGCTCATCGACGAGGCTGTGGCAGCGCCCAAGCGCTCGGCCCGTACCCCCAAGCCGCGCACCATCGAGGCCCCTGTGACCCCTGTTGAGGGTGAGGCAGCTGCGGCCACCGAGCCCGAGCGCCCCTCTCGTCGTCCGCGTGCCCGCAAGGAGCGCCAGGCTGCCGACAAGGAGCTCTTCGCCTTCTATGAACAATCCCTATTTCAGAACAGCAATGAAAATTAAGGAGATAGCTGCTGTTATCGAGGAGCTGGCGCCCCTCTCGTGGCAGGAGTCCTACGACAATGCCGGACTGATTGTCGGCCGCATGGAGCAGGAGGTACACAAAGCCCTGCTGGCGGTCGATGTTACGGATGCTGTGCTCGATGAGGCCGAGCGTGAGGGGTGCGACTTGGTGATTACCCACCACCCGCTGATCTTCCACCCCCTGAAGCGCTTCAATGGCGAGGGGTATGTCCAGCGCCTGGTCGAGCGGGCCATCCGCAGCGGTATCGCCCTCTACGCCTGTCATACCAACCTCGACAGCGCCCCCCACGGTATGAGCTGGCACCTGGCAACCCAACTCGGAGTCGAGAACCTGCAATTGCTCGAACCCCGTCCCTCGAATCCCGAAACGGGCTTCGGCGTGGTGGGTGAGCTGCCCGAGCCCCGACCCTTAGGCGACTACCTGCTGGAGGTGAAGTCGCAGCTCGGAATCGGTGCCATTCGCCACAGCGCACCCGCCACCGAGCAGGTGAAGCGTGTAGCCGTCTGTACCGGTGCCGGAGCCTCGCTGATGGAGGAGGCTCGGCGTGCAGGATGTGATCTCTACCTGACGGCCGACCTCAAATATAACGACTATATGACCCCCGATGGAGCCTTCACAGTGGCCGATATTGGCCATTTTGAGAGCGAATATTGCGCAATTCGAATTTTATTTGATGTTTTATCAAAAAAATTACTTACCTTTGCGGTTCGCAAGAGTGAGTGCTCTTGCAATCAGATATACTATTTGGTCTAAACTTAACACATAAATAATGGCAACAAAGAAAACAGCAGAGGTTGATTATTCGATGCAGGAGAAGATCATTGCGCTCTATGAGTTGCAGAAGATCGACTCGCAGATCGACGATATCAACAAGGTAAAGGGAGAGCTGCCTCTGGAGGTGCAGGATCTCGAGGATGAGCTGGCCGGTCTGAAGACCCGCATCGCCAACTTCAACGCCGAGGTCGAGGAGCTCAAGACCCTCACCAATCAGCGTAAGCGCGAGGTGGATCAGGCCAAGATTCAAATCGCCAACTACAAGCAGCAGCAGGACAACGTGCGCAACAACCGCGAGTTCGACACCCTGACCAAGGAGATTGAGTATCAGGAGCTTGAAATCGAGCTGGCCGAGAAGCGCCTGAAGGAGTATGCTGCCGGAATGAAGGCTAAGAAGGTGCAGATCGAGGAGGCCGAGGCTGTAGCCGAGGAGCGCCAGAAGGATCTCGAAGCCAAGCGCTCGGAGCTCGAGAGCATCGAGGCCGAGACGGCTCAGCAGGTTGCCGAGCTGCAGGCTAAGGGCGAGAAGGCCAAGGCCCGCATCGACGAGCGTCTGCTCAAGGCCTACAACCGCATCCGTGGCAGTGTCCGCAACGGTCTGGCCGTAGTCACCGTGCAGCGTGACGCCTGTGGCGGCTGCTTCAACCACATTCCTCCCCAGCGCCAGGCCGAGATTCGCCAGGGCAAGAAGATTATTGCGTGTGAGTATTGTGGGCGCATTCTTGTTTCCGAGTAATTATTTTTTGTGATAGTGCCCCACCTGCGGCACTTCCCTCATCGGGGCGAAAGGGTAGTACGACAAGTACAACCCTTCCGCCCCGATTTCACGAAGCACCACATCTGGGGCACTCTGACAAAAAAACGTCGTGACGACGGCCCTATTCATATGTTTTGCATCCCAGGAAGCAATACCAGAAAAATAGAAGGGTCGTTACGACCCCAGCCCATCGTTGTTTTTAAGGCCGAGCGTTGCAACTACCACCTTCTGACGACAAACCGTCGTAACGACGGCCCTATCTTTAATGAGCAATGAGTAATGAGCAATGAGCAATTGACACACTCCTCCGGCCTGACGGCCAGAGCCTGTCTAACAATTAAAAAATGTTAGGCAGGTCTTTTTTTGTTTGAGCCTA
>CAYRPL010000131.1:0-4891 GCA_964426045.1 uncultured Alistipes sp.
CAAAATTCAAAATTCAAAATTTTATTGGCGTAATAAAGGACATTCCTAATTCCTAATTCCTAATTCCTAATTCCTAATTAACACAACTCCCGCACGCATTTACCTTAAAAAAATTTGGCAGGTTGCTTCATAATGCTTATCTTTGCCTGTCCTTTCGGGGCGGGGTGGAAATCCCCACCGGCGGTTAGAGCCCGCGACCCGAGAAGCCCCGGGGGGGGGATTTTGCAAGTGGCTCGCAAGGCCGATCATAGGTAAGCGCTGTCATTATGGTTCTCCAACCCTCAAAGGTGGTTCTTCGGCTGAATCGGTGAAATTCCGATGCCGACGGTTAAAGTCCGGATGTGAGAAAGGCTGGGTTGTCATCATTGGGTGAGGGGCCGTCAGTGGGCCCGAATCACGCAATAAGAGAACCGGAGGTGGCTGTAAGGCCGCCCGCGAACTACGCCCCGTGAGTAATCTGCGGGGCGTTTTTTTATTCCAAGCAGTAATTTTAACAAAAAAACAGAGAGAGGATGGCAACAAATGAGGATGTAAAGTTTATGCGTCGGGCCATGGAGCTTGCGATGCGAGGCGAGGGGGCCGTAAATCCCAACCCGCTGGTGGGAGCGGTGATTGTTCGCAACGGGCGCATCATTGGCGCCGGCTGGCACGAGCGCTGGGGAGGTCTGCATGCCGAGCGCAACGCCCTGGCTCGCTGTTCGGAGCCCGCAACGGGTGCCACAGCCTATGTAACCCTCGAGCCCTGTTGCCACCACGGCAAGACGCCTCCCTGCACCGAGGCACTGATTGCAGCCGGCATCAAGCGGGTGGTTATCGGCCTTACGGATCCCAATCCGTTAGTAGCGGGCAAGGGAATAGCCCGACTGCGCGAGGCCGGCATCGAGGTTGAGAGCGGTCTCTTGGAGGAGGAGCTTCGCTACCAGAACCGCATCTTTTTGAAGTACATCACCACGCAGCGTCCCTGGGTAGTGATGAAGGCTGCGATGACCCTCGATGGCAAGATTGCCACCTCTACGGGCGATTCACGCTGGGTAACGGGCCCGCAGGCCCGCGAGCGGGTACATGAAATGCGCCACGCACTGATGGCCATCTTAGTCGGTATCGGCACCGTCGAGGCTGATGACCCGATGCTCAACTGCCGTCTGGAGGGGGAGCGTCGCCAGCCCATCCGCATCATTGCCGACTCCACGGCCCGCATCGGTCTTGAAACGCAGTTAGTGCGCACCGCCCTAAAGCAGCGCACCATTGTAGCCCACACGGCCCGAGCCGAGCAGGAGCGATTAGATGCCCTGCACAAGGCGGGGGTTGAGACTTGGTGCTGTGCCGAAAGCGAGGGGCACCTGAGCATGGAGGATTTATTGCAGAAGATTGGTGCCACGGGCATCGACTCGCTGCTTGTCGAGGGTGGCGGCACGATTCACGACACCCTGCTGCGCGGAGCGCTGGCCGACGAGGCGGCCTTCTTTATCGCCCCGAAGTTGGTGGGTGGCAGCCAAGCCAAGACCCCGATTGAGGGCCAGGGGTTTGCCCGCATGGCCGAGGCGGTCGAGTTGCTCGATCCGCAGGTCGAGCAGCTGGGCAGCGACATATTGATTCACGGCTTAATCAAGAGATAACACAAAAGCGATGTTTACAGGGATTATCGAGGAGATGGGCGAGGTGATCTCGCTGCGCCGCGGAGCGCGAAGTTTTACCCTCAAGGTGAAGGCCCAAAAGGTCTTGGAGGGTACCGAGGTGGGTGACAGCATCGCCACCAACGGAGTATGTCTGACCGTAACCCGTCTGGGCGAGGGCGCCTTTGAGGCCGATGTGATGCCCGAGACGGTCAATCGCACGGCCCTTAGTGGCCTGAAGACGGGAGACAGGGTCAATTTGGAGCGAGCCCTGACCCTCTCAACACGCTTAGGAGGCCACTTAGTGGCGGGCCACGTCGATGCGACGGGCCGCCTGACAGAGCGTCGAGCCGACGACACGGCCCTCTGGCTTAGCTTCGAGGCCCCGCAGTCGGTGCTGCGCTATGTGGTCGAGAAGGGTTCGATTGCCATCGACGGCGTAAGCCTCACGGTGGCCCGCGTAACGGAGCGCACCTTCTCGGTTTCGCTTATCCCCCACACCCAGGGGGCTACGACCCTTCACACGCTGCGCCTCGGTGAGGCGGTCAATCTGGAGAGCGACATGATTGTAAAGTATGTCGAGAAGCTGATGGGAAAGAGCCCTTCGGGGGGTCTTACGCTCGACTTTTTGGCTCAAAACGGTTTCTAATTTTCAGGCCGTACAAACCAGCACAAACAGACGAATAAACAAATAGAAATAATAGAAGAGAGAAGCATGGAAAAATTTCAGTTTAACACGATCGAGGAGGCTGCCGAGGCGCTGCGTCGCGGTGAGAACATCGTCGTAATCGACGATCCCGATCGCGAGAATGAGGGCGACTTGGTCTGCGCAGCCGAGTTTGCCACGACCGAGAATGTAAACTTCATGGCCTGCCACGCCAAGGGTCTGATCTGTATGCCGATGAGCCGTGAGCTCTGCGAGAAGCTCGACCTGAAGCAGATGGTGAGTGAAAATACCGACAACCACTCGACGGCCTTCACGGTCTCGATTGACCACGTTGAGACGACGACCGGCATCTCGGCTGTCGAGCGCTCGATTACAGCCATGAAGTGCGTCGAGGAGGGGGCCAAGCCACGCGACTTCCGCCGCCCGGGCCACATGTTCCCCCTGCAGGCCCGTGAGGGCGGTGTGCTGGTTCGCACGGGCCACACCGAGGCGACGGTCGATCTGATGCGCATCGCCGGTCTGAAGGAGTGCGGCCTCTGCTGCGAGATTATGCGCGAGGATGGCACGATGATGCGCACCACCGAGCTTATTGAGTTCGCCAAGAAACACAAGCTCTGCATTACGACCGTGGCCGACCTGATTGCCTACCGCCGCCATACGGAGCGCCTGGTGGAGCGTGTAACCGAGGCCGAGATGCCGACCCGCTACGGCCGCTTCCGTGCCTACGGATACGTCAATAAGATTACCGGCGAGCACCACATCGCCTTAGTGAAGGGTGACGTGGCAACCGACGAGCCCGTATTGTGCCGTGTACACTCGGAGTGTCTGACCGGAGATGCCTTCGGTTCGCTGCGCTGCGACTGCGGCGAGCAGCTGGCCGAGGCGCTGCGCCGCATCGAGCGAGAGGGTCGCGGCGTGGTGCTCTACCTGCGCCAGGAGGGCCGCGGCATCGGTCTGATTAACAAGTTGAAGGCCTACCACCTGCAGGATGAGGGGCTCGACACGGTCGAGGCCAACCTCGCCTTAGGCTTCGAGGCCGACCTGCGCGAGTATGGCACGGGGGCCGAAATTCTGGCCGACTTAGGGCTCAAGAAGCTGGTACTGATGACCAACAATCCGATGAAGATCAAGGGTCTGGATGGCTACGGCCTAGAGATTGTGGACCGCCAGCCCATAGAGATTGCCTGCAAGGAGGAGAACGCCTTCTACATGCAGACCAAGTGCAAGAAGATGGGGCACCTGCTCCATTTCGAGGAGAACGAAAAGTAATTAAAAAATAAGAATTCAAAATTAGAGATAGTATGAAACTGATTGAAGGAAAACTGCTGGCCGAGGGCCAAAAAATCGGTATCGTTGCCGCTCGTTTCAACGATTTTATCACCAACAAGCTGCTGGAGGGTGCCATTGACGCCTTTGTACGCCATGGCGGTGTGAAGGAGAACCTGGCTGTAGCCTATGTCCCGGGAGCATTCGAGATTCCGCTGGCCGCCAAGAAGATGGCCGAGAGCGGCAAGTATGACGCCGTGTTGTGCTTAGGCGCTGTGATTCGTGGCGCTACGCCCCACTTCGATATGGTGGCCAACGAGGCTACGAAGGGCGTGGCCAATGTCGGCTTGCAGACCGGTGTGCCCGTCATCTTCGGCATCCTTACAACCGACTCGATCGAGCAGGCCGTCGAGCGTGCCGGCACCAAGAGCGGCAACAAGGGCTTCGATACGATGAACACAGCCATTGAGATGGTAAACCTGCTCAAGGAGCTGTAATATTTGGTTGTTAGCGATTAGCAATTAGTGATTAGTTAAAAGAGGGTGACTAAAAAGTCTGGATTTTAGTTTCTGAGGGCGATTTTATTCGTATCCCTATCTGAGAACAATTTCAAATATCCAATTCTCCAGAAGATAAAATCACTTTTTAGTCACTCTCTTTTTATTTCCAATCAGCCTGGTCTTCAACTTTGAATTGCCCGACACGCCTCTTATAGCAAATGTGCCCCCCTTTAATAGGCTCCGCTTATGCTGTTATCAGAAAGTTTGATTAAAAATCATTGCTTTTAGGTATTGCGTAGTATTATCTTTGCAGTAGGAAAACAGAAAAAAACAACAAATAAAAAACAGAAGATTATGGCAACGAAATTTTATAAGTGCCGCCACTGCGGTAATGTGATAGAGAAGGTTATTGATTCGAAGGTTCCCGCGGTATGCTGCGGCGAAAAGATGGAGGAGTTGATTCCCAACACGGTGGAGGCCAGCGGCGAGAAGCACCTGCCCGTTGTGACGCGCATCGACGAGCAGACCCTGAAGGTCGAGGTGGGCAGCGTGGCACACCCGATGTCCGAAGAGCACCACATCGCCTTTATCTATGTGGAGACCGATCGCGGAGGGATTCGCATCAACCTAAGCGACAAACCCGAGGCAGTGATTTGTCACGGTGAAGCCAAGCCCATAGCCGTCTACGAGTACTGCAACCTGCACGGCCTGTGGATGACCCGGCTCTAAAACCCCCAACAGCAAGAAGAACAACACACTATTACAAACATTTAAAACACACAAAACTATGTTAAGCAACAAATTACACGCTGCCATCAATGAGCAGATCAATGCCGAGCTGTGGT